>DASPJG010000780.1:0-6766 GCA_035628755.1 Pyrinomonadaceae bacterium | reverse complement strand
CGGGCAGGCTTGTCTCTGGAAGAAGCGCGGGACGTGGGCTTCGACGCCTCCATCATCGAAGACGAATCCTCAACGCGCGCCGGTTACTATCCCGGCGGCGCGAAAATCCTGACGCGCGTTGTCTGCGACAAGAGCGGTCGTCTGCTCGGCGCGCAAATGGTCGGGCGCGAAGGCGTCGCACAGCGCATAGACGTGTACGCCGCCGCGCTTCACGCCAACCTCAAAATCGAAGAACTCAACCACTTCGACCTCGCCTACGCCCCGCCCTTCGCCCCCACCATTGATCCGATCCTCCGCGCTACGAAACAAAAGACGTGAATCGTAAATCGTGAATCGTGAATAGAAAGAAAACTGCTTTTCTCTATTTACGATTCACGATTCACGGTTTACCTATCTTCAGTTGACTATGATGCGGACGGCGAAGTTGCCGCCGTTGTCGCTGTAGTCGTCGTCGTTGATGGCGAGGATCAGGCGACCGTCCGTCTGCGCGTTGAAGGTCAATTGATTGCCTATGAGGAACGGCTGCGAGATTTGGCCGTTCGACGCGCGGATGTAGCCGATGAGCGCGCCCGGCCCGGCGGTGGGCACTGGACGCGTCCCGATGATCGAGCCGAAGCCCGTGGCGCGGCCACCCTGCGGCCCGACCTCCCCGATGCGTCGCCCGGCGACGACCGTGCCGCTCGCCGAGATGGTCACTCGCTCGCCGCTCCGCACGTCCACGCCGGAATCCGTGTCGCGCGAAGTGCCGGGCACATTGATGCTCACTTCGCGCGCCCCGCCGACGCGACCGGCATCGCCCCTGTCCCGGTTGTCACCGGCGGGAAGACGCGAGCGCACCGGGGCGGGCGAGGTTGGGCGCGTGCCGAACAGGTCGTCGTCATCTTCGACATCGTTATTGTTGTTGCGCGAGGCCGCGTTGTCGCGTCGGCGCGGTGTCAGGTCGCGCTCGGTGCGAACCTGCACGGTGTATGCACCGCGCGCATCGGTGTAAGTGCCGCGATTGGCGGTTAGATAAAGGCGACCGTCTCTGTCCGCCACGAAATCGCGCCCGATGCCGATCTCGATGATGGGAGAATCCGGCTCGTTGCCGATTGCGCCGATGAGCACGCCCTCTGCGGCGCGCGGCAACGGCGCGGTCGGGTCGGTCGAGCGCAGGCCGCCGGGTGTGATGCGCGAACGCCCGGCGACGATGGTGCCGTTGGCCTTCACGGACACTCGCTCGCCGCGACGCAAATCCACGCCGCTGTCAATCCAGTTGGGCGCGAGGCCGACTTCCACCGTGCGCGACGAGAAGCGCGCCTCGTCGAGCGAGCGGCCTTCGATTTCGACGCGCTCGATCTGGTTCGGACGGAAGAACTGCACCTCGCCCTGCTCGGCGGCTGCGCCCGTAGTGCCGGTCGTCGTCGCGACGCGCACGGCGAAGCGTCCGCCGATGAAGCCGAGCACGGTTCCGCGCACGGTGCGCCCGTCGCGCAGGTAGATCGTGTCGGCCAGCGCAAGCGGCGCGCAAACGATGACGCACAGTAAGGCAAGAATTATCTTCTTCATATTGTTCACCCCCTCAAATTCGTAGTTCTACGAGCGCACTCTTGGTGTCTGGAAATTAATTTCAAGCGGCTGCCACGGACGTAACTTTGCCAGCCGCGGTCGTTCACCGGCGAGAATCATGGCGTGGGGGAATGATGACTCCGACTAAGACAGCTTAAGGGGAAATGATGGGGAGAGATTACAACGAAGCGGAGAGGCGGGCAAGTTTAAGGGCGGCAAGCCTGCTGCGGCGGCAACTCGACGCGAACCCCGGCCTTTGTGCGATGAAATATGAAGGCTAAAAAGAACTTGCGGTCGCGCTCTTTTTTATGGAGCGCGACCGCAAGCGTTGTCGTGCAGAGTTAGCCGGTCGCCGCGTTTAGCGAACCGCCGCGAAGACGATGACCAGCGTGAAGATGACCAGCGTCTCGATGAACGCCAGACCGATGATCATGAGAATCTGGATGCGGCCACCTGCGCCCGGATTGCGCGCCGTGCCTTCCGCCGCCGCCGCCGCCACGCGCGACTGGCCAATTGCGCCCAGACCTGCCGCAATCGCGAAGCCGAACCCGGCAGCAAGTTTCGCATATTTGGCGACGCTCGATTCGTTATCGGCGGCAACCTGCCCGGCCTGCGCGAGCGCGGGCATGGCGGCCATCAACACGCCGACCACGGCGAAGAATGCCATTCTGAGTTTGTGCATTTTCATCTCTCCTTTTCAGAGTCGAATCTCAAAAGAGGAAGGTGACCGTCGTCCTAACTGTCGAAGCGTTGCACGCGCTACTTATGATTTCGCCCGCACCCGGTATCCGCCGCCCCTCTTACAACGACGCTCCAGCGATGCCGACATCCGCACACTTTCAAACAGCGAAAGTTATTATTCTCCGCGTGCCCTGTTCGCCTCTCAACAGTCTTAACGATTTTCCACCCCCCGTTGTTTCCAACCACGAACGCCCCAACGCGTGCGGGCGCGTGTCCCCGCACCGCTCAAGACGCTTGAACTATGAAGGCCGGAGTTAAGAGGTCAGAGATCAATAAAAACGCGATATTGCATTTCACTAATCTCTGAACTCTGACCTCCGGCCTCCGCTTTTATAACGCCGGGGCGACGAGTTCGTCGCCTTCAATCGGCTGAGTTTGATTGCCGTGCTCGTCTTCGTGGTCTTCGTGCGGCGCATGCGAGACTTCGCCGATGTAGATCATCGAGAGCAGGGTGAAGATGAACGCCTGCATGACGGACGCAAACACGCTCAGGATCATCAGGATGGCGGGGAGCACCCAGTAGGTGTAGGGCGCGCCGACGCCCGCGATGTTCACCGCCACCTGTTCGTCACCGAAAATGTTGCCGAAGAGACGCAAGCCCAGCGAAAGCGGGCGCACGGCGTTACTGATCAACTCGATGACGAACATCGCCGGCCCCATGATAAAGAGGATCGCGCCGCTGAAATAATGCACGCCCGCGAAGTGGCCGAGATGTCCCCCCAACCCGTTCTCTTTGATCCCGATGTAGTTGTAGTAAACAAACGACGTGATGCCGAGCGCGAAGGTGACGGACGTGTGCGCCGTCGGCGGCATGAACATCGGGAACAGCCCCATCAGGTTCGAGACGAGGATGAGCAGCGCGAAAGTCCCGACGACGGGGAAATATTTCAAACCGTGCGGCCCGATGATGTTCTCCACCATATCGCGCACGGCGAGGACGGTCACTTCGAGCGTCTGCTGCCCGCCGCTCGGCTCGTCTTCCGAGAGATACCTGCCTTTGAGAATCCAGATGATGGCGAGCGTGATGAGACACGCGATGATGAACATCACCGTGTACCACGGCACGGCGTTCTCGATGGTGTACGGGCCGAACACATTCGCCGCGGAGGTGTCGAAGTGTTTGAAGACGTACTCGTTCCACAACGGCTCCGTGTATTTGACCTGAAAATTATGAATTGGCTCGCCGATGAAATGATTGACGGCTTCGACGAGCGGCGGCGTGTGGTGTGCGGCGGCTTCGCCTCCTCCGTGGGAAGCGGCAGCCGTCGCGGCGTCGGCGTGCGCGGTCGTCCCTTGCGCCGCCCCTTCCTCGCCATGCCCTTGCAGCAACCAGAACATTATTTAGTTTCCTCTCGATGTATGATCACGAAATAAGTCTGCATGAAACCTTCCAGAAGCGCGGCGACGACAAACGAACAGAGGCCGACCAGCATGGCCGTCACGGCTGCGATGTCGAGCCACGCGGCGACGACGATGGCGGCGGCGACGATGAAGTAGCGCGTGATGAAACGCACGATCTTGAGTTTTGGCCGCGCGCCCGTGTCCGACGCGAGTGAGAACGCCGCCATAATGGCCGTTCGCATCCAGTGATGATTCAGCAGAGAGAGCGCGCCGCCGATGAACAGCCCCGCCGTCACGCGCCACGGCAACAACACCGCGCTCACGAGAACAGCCGCCGCGACCGTCCAGATCATCACACGGAACAGCCGCTCCGCCATCGCGGACGCATCTCCGCTTGCCACTTCCTCTGCAAGCGCGCCGCTGTCTGCAATTTCATTCATCGTAGAACGCTAGATTCTACACGCTCCGGCGGCGGGCTGTCGAGTTGGAAATTTCTTCATGAAATCCGCGACATCAGGCGGATGAACTGCATGAATCCGGCCACCGAACCGAGCACGATGCCAGCCACGATGAGCCACGGACTCGTCCCCAGCCAGCGATCCAAAGCCCACCCGACCAGCAGGCACGAGATGATGGAGAATGCCAACGACAGCACCGCCCCGTAGACCACGCTGCTCTTGCTGTTGACGTTCTGATCGTCCTGCTTTGCCATAAACATTGGGTTTCGGGTTTCAGGTTAAAAACCGACAGCGGCAGATATACTCGAAACCTGAAATTTCAAACCCCGAAATTGAAACTTGAAATCTGTCAACTACCACTTCCCGCGCGTCGCATAGTTCTTCGGCAACTCGTAGAGGAGCGCGCGGCGCGAATGGCGCATTGAATCGTGGATAAAGCAGACGTGCGTGCACCAGCAGGTTTTCCCGCCGTCGATTGCGGCGAGTTCCGTCGTGCGGTTGTGGTCGTTCCAGAGCGCGCCGAAATCGTAATCGTAATCCGAGAGCGTGGCGAATTTTTCGCGCAACTCGCAGGCGCGCACGTCGCCGTTGTAATCAATGACGGCGGTCGTCTCGCCCGCCGTGCAGGGAAAAGCCCAGGGGGTCTGGCGGTCGAAGTTGGCGAGTTGGGTGCGGTAGTGCGTCGTGATCGCGCCGACGTAGGCGATTGATTTGACGAAGCGCGCGGTCGCATCGTCGTCGGCGAACATGCGGTCGCCGTAACGCTTCGTCAAAGCGGAGACGCGTGCGTACATCTCCGGCAACACTTCGGGCGGCACTTGCTTGATGGTCGCGCCCGCTTTCGCTTCGCCGCGAATGAGGTTGAAGTAATGGCCGTCGAGACGGAAATTTCCCCAGAGGTACGCTGAGAGATGTTCGATCTCGGTGTAGTTCTCCGCGCAGACGACGGTGTTGACGTTGAGGCGAAAGCGTTCCCCGTACTTTTCTTTCAGAGGGTAGAGAGCGCGGATGCAATCGAGCGTCCGCTCCCAGTTGCCGGGCACGCCGCGAATACGGTCGTGCGTTGTACCGTAGCCGTCGAGCGCGATGTTGAGATAGAGATCGAGCTTCGGATTATCGCCGAGCGCGCCCGCGACCGCATCCACAACGTGCGCTTTGATGATGGCGTTCGTCGGGATGATGACGCGGCGCACGCCGTTGTGGCGCACGAAGAGATTGATGATGTCGTTGAGATCGCGGCGCAACGTCGGCTCGCCGCCGGAGAGCCAGAGGTCTGTGATGGGCGGCATCGTGCGCGAAACTTTTTCCAACTGCGCAAACGTCATGTCGCCCGGCTGGTTGAGTTCGTCCCAGTAGAAGCAGGTCGCGCATTTGGCGTTGCAGCGCGAGGTGACGAACAGGATCACCGTGCCGAGACGCCGTTCGCGCTCGGTTGAGCGGAGCAACTGGAAAAGTTTGACAGCTTTATTAGACATGTTGTTCAGACGCGGCGCGCGGGCGTTCGTGCCGGCCTCGCATCTTCGGGTCGCGTGGCGTGGATGATGACAGTTTCCGACGGCGATTTCAATTCATAGGTGATGCCGCGCCAGCTTATACGACGCGAGAGGGCGGCGGCGACCGCGTTGTAGAGAAAGAGCGCGGAGGCGAGCGGCCACAACAGGACGTGCGCGGCGAGCGTCGCGGCACGCCATATTTTTCGTTCCGGCGCGAACGCAAGCGCGACCGCGCGCAGCCGCAGGATGGCTTTCGCAGAGCCGAGCGCGAAGAGACAGGCGACGAGGGCGAGCGGCAGCGCGTAAGGCAAGCCGCGTTGGAAGCGCGAGAGCGCAAGCGCGAGGCCGCCGTAAAAGACCGCGACGAAAAGGAAGTTCGAGACGAGCACGATCCGCCACAGGCGCGGCGCGTAGACACGTGTGATCTTGAGTTGGCGCGTGGTGAATTCGAGGAGCGCGCGCCAGTTGCAAACTTCGTGAGAGGCCGTCAGACAGCGCGGGACGAAATGGATGGGGAGGCGCGCGTTTTGGAGCGCGCGGGTGAGCGCGAAATCGTCGGACAGCGTGCCGCGCCACTGTTCAAACATGCTAAGGCGAGCAAAAGTTTCGCGGCGGATGGCGGTTGAGCCGCCCCAGCAAAAATTCCCACGCGAGTTTTCGCCGAGCGCGGAAGCAATCGAGGCGTTCCAGACGGCGCGCAGGTGCGAAGCGAAATTATTTGCAGGGATAAACCAGCGATAGCCGGTCGCCGCGCCGGTGCTCTCATCCGCGAGCGGCGCGACGAGCGCGGGCAACCACTCGCGGTGCGGGCGCGCGTCCGAGTCAACGAAGACGAAAACTTCGCTGCGAACGTCTGCCGCGCTCACGCCAGCGATCAGGTTATGGACTTTCTGGCCGCTCTCGGAAGCTACGCCCGCGACGGCCACGCGCGTCAGCGGAGACCGTGCATCCTCCCGGGCGCGGCGCACCTGTTCGATAACTTTCAGCGCGGGGTCGCCGGGGCTGTCAACCACGAAGATGATCTCGAAGGCCGGATAACTCTGCCCGCAGAGCGCATCGAGGTTTTCATATAAGCCCTGATCGACGCCGCGACAGGGGACGACGACGGTGGCGAAAGGCTCGAAGTCGGGCGCGTGGGCGGAGAGTTCGCGGCGGAAGTAGCGCAGGTAGCGCGCGCCGCCGCGG
>DASPJG010000779.1:0-3659 GCA_035628755.1 Pyrinomonadaceae bacterium | reverse complement strand
GCGGCCTTCAGTTCCACGTCGGCGCGTTCGGCGTGCGTGCGCGTCTCGGCCACGCGCCGCTCGGCCTCTTCAAACGCCCCGACCCGCGTTTTGCGCTCCGCTATCTCGCGCCGCAGTTCGTCGAGCGCGCCCGTCAACTCGCGCGCGCGGGCGGAGGTTGATGTGTGCTCGGCTGTCATCTCTTCGTAGCGCGCGAGCGTGCCTTCGGCGCGCCCGATGCGCTCGCGCGTTTCGGCCACGCGGTCGCGGATCAGGTTCACCGTGTCGCGCAGGCGTTCCGCGCCTTCACGATATTCTTCCACTTTGAGCAGGCGGTCGAAGGCGGCCTTGCGCTGGCTCGACGTTTTGAGGAAGTCAGCTGTGAGCAACCCTTGCGGCACTCCGATGGCCGACTTGAAGAGGGCGGGCAAGTCCGTCCCGGCCTCGATGCCGAGGAGTCGCCCGAGCATCGGCGCGACGTTCGCCTTCTTCTCTTCGAGCTTGAGCTTGAGTTCGGGGTCGTAGATGTAATAGCCGTTGGCCGTGTCGCGGTAGACGGTATAGCGACGACCGTCGAGGTCGCTCTCGAAGGTGACGCGCGCCGATCCCTTCTTCGCGCCGCGCCGCAGGAAGTCGTCCTTGCTGTAGTCGAGCGTGTCGAACAGCGTCCAGGCGATGGCTTCGAGAATGGTGGTCTTGCCCGCGCCGTTAGGGCCAACGATGGCCGTCGTGCCCGGCTCGAAAGAGAAGTCGGCGCGCTCGTAGGATTTGATGTTGTCTAGTTCGACGCGTGTGACGTGCATGTTCTGGCGAAAAATTTTATTGACTGAAAATCGCTCTCGTCCGGTAACTCAAAACTCGCGGGCAAGCAGCGCGACCCTGAACGTTTATTCGACGATGAAATCGAGTTCGCGCATCACGCTCGCGCGCTTCAGGCGATCCGTCGCGGTGACTTGCAGCAGGTACGCGCCCGGCGGCATGTTGGCGAGCGGCACTTCAGCCGCGTAAAAGATGCGCTCCGGTTCGTCCGCGGGCAAAACCTTGTGCGGCGGCGCGTTCATCACGACGCGACCCGCGTTCAGCACCTTGATCTCCATGTAGACATCCGCCGGAGGGCTGGCCGACGCGCGCGCGGCGTTGTAGATGTAGAGTTGCAGGAAGATGCGCGACGAGCGCGCGAAACGGCGGTCGACGCGCAGGATGTCGGGCGGCTGGTTTGCCGCACTGTTCGCCTGCGCGACATCGGCGCGCCGACGCTCGGTGATGAGCAGGCTGCTGAGCGCGAGCCTCTTCGCTTTCAGGTCGGGCACTTCGACCCATTCAAACGCGCTGCCAACCTGCCCGCTGCCCGCGTCGCGCGCGGCGGTGCGAAACTGGTAGAGGCCGGGAGCGGGGACGGGGATCGAGAAGTTCGTGACGATCTTGCCGCGCGAGCCGCCAGCCGTCGTACCGTTCGCGTCGCTTCCGCCGACGGTGAGCGTGCGCCCGTCGCTGCGCACGGCCTTGCCTTTTTCGTCCAGCACGACGTAGGCCACTTCGACCTGCGCCTGCTGCTTGCCTCCGGCGGGCGTGAACTTTAGCCGGTCGTTCGTCAATTGCACGGAGGCGTTGATGACCGAGCCGCCCTGCCCGTCGTTGGTGAACACGGCGTAAGCGTCAACCGGCAACTCGCGGCGCGGGTTCAGAGAGTTGAGCGCGCCGTTCAGCGCGACGTTTGTTGCGGACGACGCGGCGGGCGATGCCGCGACAGGTCGCGCGGCGGCAGTTTGCGTGGGGCGTTCCGGCGCGGTGTTGTTGAAGCCGCGCCGCACGCGCACGCTCAGGTCGGTGCGGCTTTTGATGCTGATCTCGATCTTGCGAAACTTCGGCGCGCCGCCCGTCACGTCGAGTCCTTCGGGCCGCCACGCGAGCAGGTAGTAGTTGGCCGTCTCGTCGAGCGTCCTTGAGATCGCGTCGTCGAGCGCGTTGGTGTTGATGATCGCGCGCCCGCCCGTGTCGGCGGCCAGATCGCGCAGGATGCCCTGATTCGCGCTCAGTTCCGCCACGGGGCTGTACGCGCCCAGGCCGCTGCTGTAGTTGATGTCGGCGCGCGCGGGGCTGCTGGCGTCGAACATGCCGACGGCAAGGCCGGACGCGAAGATCGAGTTGATCACCGTGCCGGTGCGCGCGGCGGCGTCCGTCACACGCTGCAACTTGGCGTTGAGGTCGGATTCCGTACTGTCTCGGTTGAAGCCTTCGGAGATGTAGAAGAGCGTCTGTCGCCCGCCGAGCGGGCTGCGCGCGCGCACGACGCTTTCGAGCGCGTTGACGACCCCTGCGTTCAGTTGCGCCGCCTGGCGGCGGATGCGCCGCGCGCGCTGCTGCGCCTGCATCGCCACGCTTTGGGCTGCGCTCGGGGGTTGCCCGGTCTCGCTCAAAGTTTGCTCCACCACGTAGGCGAGCATCGCGCGGTCGCCGCGGTCAATCGCCTCGGCCTGAAAGGGGGTCATGATGGGGCGTTCGATGTCGAGCAACGCCTGCGGCAGAAACTTGAGCCGCTCGATGGCGGCGCGCACCACCGCGCGGTCGTTCGTGAACTGTTGCAGGAAACCGATCTGCCCGCCCGCCGACGCGACGAGCACCTGCATGCTCGGCGTCATCTCTTTCTCGACAAAGTTGCGCAGCAGTTCCTTCGCACGGTTGATGCCTTCGGGCGACAGGTGAAAGTCGTCAATGAAGAAGATCACGGCGCGCCCGTATTCTCTCGTCGGCGCGGATGAGCCGTTTGCCGTCTCGCCGCGCGCCGCCGCGATGCGCGCCGTTTCGCCGGAACTGCCCGCCGTGATGCGCTCGAAGAAAAGCACCGGCTGCGGCTTGCCGTCAACCTTCAACTCGAACTGCTCGCGCTGCAAGCCTTCTACGAACTGCCCTTTTTTATCAACCACGGACACGTCCGTCTGCACGACGCTGGTGCTGACGCGCAGGACATCTTCCTGCGCGTCGTCCGGCTGCGCTGGCGACGTTGACGGCGGTTGCTGTTGCCCCGGGTTCGGCTGCTGCGCGAACGCGACGAACTGCGCCGCGAGCAACAGGCAGGCCAGCGCGAGGCGCAGGACTGTGTTAGTGAACCACGCGGATGAGTTGAATGTTTTCATGACCCACTTGGAAGCGATTCTTCGCTTTGTCGGTTGCACCGCTATCGGTCGTTAATTTACCGGCCATCAGGCGTCGCGCCGGAGTGCCGCCGGAGCGGCCTTGAGCGGGCGGCAAGCGGTAAAACGTTAGCCTAACATGTCTGAGAATTTTTTTCCCTTTGCGGGATGGCGACGAGAAATGCCAGCGGCCCCGCCAGCAAAAGCCACATCATCGAGGCAAGGCCGAAACGTTCGGCCACCAGACCGAGCGCGAGCGGAAGCATGCCGCCGATGAGGCCGGAAACGTTGTTGAGCGCGAGCGCCGCGCCGCTTCGCTCTGGCATTGCCGCGTAAAGCTGAGCCTTGAGGATCGCATACCAGCCCGCGTTCGTGATACCGAGCAAAGCGAGCAGCGCGAGTTTGGCATAGAGGTTCGGCGTGATGAGGAAGGCCGGGAACAGGAAGAGCGACGCGAGCGCGCTCCAACGCAGGTAGCTGAGGCCGCGCACGCGCTTCAACAGCGGGATGAGCAACAGGTCGCCGCCAAGCCCGAAGCCCGTCCAGACG
>DASPJG010000778.1:0-3496 GCA_035628755.1 Pyrinomonadaceae bacterium | reverse complement strand
GATCAGGGCGCGGAGGTGCGCGACCTGCCCTACCGCGCCGGGATGGCCGCCGCCTTCGGTCTCTCCCGCGCCGACGCGCTCAAGTCCGTCACCCTCTACCCCGCGCAGATCATGGGCGTCGGCGACCGCCTCGGCTCGATTGACGTGGGCAAGATCGCCAACCTCGTCATCACCGACGGCGACCTGCTCGAAGCCCGCACACATGTCCGCCATCTCTTCATCAACGGACGCCAAGTCCCTCTCAACAGCCGCCACACCGAGTTGTACGAGCAATTCCGCAACCGGAAATAGACGGAGACAGAAGAGGCGAGCGGCAGACGGAATCCGGCCAAATGAAAAGGCGCTTCGTTAGAAGAAGCGCCTTTTGGTCGTTTGCGTGTTCCGTGCTGAAGCCTGCTACATCTCGGAATCGGAGAGAAGCAGGTCGGTCGCGTGGGGGCTGGCGACGTTGAGGATGGCATTGATCAGTTCGTCGGGATCGACGGGCTTCGGGACGATAGTGTTGAACCCGGCGGAGACGGCGCGGGCGCGATCTTCGACTTTGACGTAGGCGGTCAGGGCGATGGCCATCGTCTGCTCGCCGGTTTCCGCTTCGCGCGCTCTGAGTTTGGAGATGAGCGAGTAGCCGTCCTCGGAGGGCATCGCCAGTGCGGAGATGACAACTGCGGGTTTGTACCAGCGCAGCACGTCGAGAGCGTCGGCGGCGCAGGCGGCGGTTTGCACGGTCGCATTGTAGCCGGTCAGGATGGCGGCGAGCGTGTGGAGCGTGTCTTGATCGTTTTCGACGCGGAGCACCTGCACGCCTTCCAGCGAGGGGCGCGTCCTGGCGTCCGTCTCCTCGTTGCGCCACAAATATTCGTCGCCCGTTCGCAGGTCTTTCGCGGCGCGCGGCGCAACGGCATGCGGAAGCGTGATGATAAAGGTCGCGCCACACCCTTCGCCCGCGCTGTCGGCGTGCACCGTGCCGCCGTGGAGTTCGACGAGATACCGCACGATTGCCAATCCGAGTCCGAGTCCGCCGTGCTTGCGCGTGCTCGTGCCGTCGGCCTGCCGGAAACGGTCGAAAAGGTAGGGAGCGAAAGCAGGGCTGAACCCGCACCCGTTGTCGCTCACGGTGAGTTGCGCGTGCGCGCCCGCGCGCTCAAGGCGCACCTCGATGCGACCTCCGACGGGCGTGAACTTGATGGCGTTCGAGAGCAGGTTCCAGACGACCTGCCGCAAGCGTCCGGCGTCGCCGGAGACGTGGCGCGCGGAAGGATCGAAGGCCACGGCCAGTTGAATGTTTTTTGAATCAGCCGCTAACTGCACGGAATCAATGGCGTCGTTGATGATGGAGGCGACATCAACCGATTCGACGTTGAGCCGGAGTTTGCCCGTGATGATGCGCGACACGTCGAGGATGTCTTCGACGAGTTGCGCCTGCGACTTGGCGTTGCGCTCGATGGTTTCGACGGCGCGCGTCGCCGCCGTCTTGTCCAGTTGGCCGTGGCGAAGCATGTGCGACCAGCCGAGGATGGCCGTGAGCGGCGTGCGCAGTTCGTGCGAGGCCGTGGCGAGAAATTCGTCTTTGAGACGGTTGGCCTGCTCGGCGGCGGCGCGCGCCGCCTGCTCCTGAACGAGCGCGACGCGGAGCCGTTCCTCAATCTTCGTGCGCTCCGCAATTTCAGCTTGAAGCGTGCGCGCTTTCTGCTGCAACGCGACGATGGTGCGGAGGCGTTCGTCCGCGTCCGTGATGGCGGAATAACTTTCGGCGGGGACGACGCGCGCGTGCGTGCCGCAAACGTCGCCGAGTCCGCGCGCATGCGCCTCGCCGCTGAAGCCGCACATGGGGTAGGCGCAAAAGAGCGTGAACGGGCGCGACTTTTGTAGCTCGTTCCAGAAATCTTCGAGACGGATGGCGGCGTCGTAGTTTTCTTCCGCCCAGAGCAGCGCGACCATTTCGCCGAAGATACGCACGCGCCGACCGCCCACCGCCGCGCCCTCGATGATGCTCCCGGCCACTTTCACGAAGAGACCGGCATCCGGTTGGCCGCCGACCATGAACTGCGACAAAAGCTCCGGCGCGTCCAACGAAAGATACTGGCCGCGCGCGCGAGCGGCATCCACGTCAAAACCGTCGGCGCGCAATTTATCGTCGAGCGCATCGCGGTGCGCCTGCGTCGCCACGACGATGCAGGCGTCGCCCTCGCTCAGTCCCGCGCCGATGAACCCGCCGAGAGAATTTATGAGAAACGCGTCGGCCTCGTAAAACTGGACGAAGTGCTCCGGCTCAGACGCCCCGCTCCAGCCTGACACCGGGGCAAGTTCTCCCAGAGCCGCATCGCGCTGTCGCAGCCCCCCGCGCCCCGGCTCATTCATGTTTTCCGTTTCGATCAATTTGATTCTCCGTCAGGCTGATGTTTCCGCGCCCGCATCTGCAATGCGCCGGTTCAACACATAACAAGGTCGCCGCAATACAATTATTAATTAATCGCGCCGGACGTAAAAGTGTCCGGGTGAATGGCAGGCAGCTACTCCTGTTTGCCAGTGCGAGGGGGGTGAAGGATTACGAATTTTGTCCTACGCTGCGGGTCAGGGGATGCCCGCGTCTTTGATTCTACCTCTTAACCGGCTCGAAAAGCCAGAAGCAGACTCGTCAACGGCCTCCCGGCAAAATCTCGTTGCAGCCGAATACTGCCTTACGAGCCGCTGGAAAATTTGCGCTACAGTCTCGCTGCCGGGCACGCGCATCTCGTCACTCTCGCCGACGGACTTGCAGGCTTGAGCCTTCCCGGCAAGACCTACGGGATACTGGCCGCAGGCCGCCCCGTGCTCTTCGTCGGCGACCCTCGCAGCGACATCGCGTGCCTCGTCTCCGAGTACCGTTGCGGCGAGATCGTGCGGACAGGGCAAGGCGGCACGCCTTGCAGACATCATTGCCGGTTGGGCTGACGACCCGGCCACCCCGGCGAAGTTGGGCGACGAGGCGCGCGCTTTTCGAGCGTCGCTTCGACCGCCCGCAGGGGCCGTGGCCGCTTACTCCGAGAGCCTGTTCAAATGCCTTAGCCCGCAATTGCATGAGCAAGGGGGGAGCAGCGTCGCCGAGGCCGGACGATAGGCATCGCCGCATAAACCTCGGGCGGCGATACAGGCGTGCAGAGTGTCAGCTTGCCCGTGAAACGGCCTTCCTCCCTCTCTCTTTTTTTCCCATCCTTTCTCCGGCGGCTTGCGCTGCTCTGCTCTGCGCCTGTGATCTCTTTTGCTCCCTTAATACGCGTTAAAGAGTGGAGGGCGAGACGAACCAAGCCGCCCCGGACGACGATGACGGAGATAAAGACCATGTTGAGAGAGGAACTGATTGCCGCCAATTTGGCCGCCGTCGAGGCGCATTTTCACAACGAGGCCGCGAACGAGGTGGAGAAGGCGTTGGAACTTTACACAGACGACATAGTGTGGGAAGCGCCCGCACGCGACATTGTCCTCCACGGCAAAGACGCGACCGCCGAGAACTACCGCA
>DASPJG010000777.1:0-2116 GCA_035628755.1 Pyrinomonadaceae bacterium | reverse complement strand
TTGCGTGCGGCGAAGGCGCGCACGCGCGAGGCATTGGAAGAGGCCATCAAACAGGCCATCGCAAGGGTCACGAAGTCGGACGCTCGCGCATGGTTCAAACACTGCGGCTATGTCTTACACTGAATCGAAAACCGCTCTAAGAAGAAGACGCCTGACGGCAGCGGTAGCCACGCACCGGCAACCGCGCTGTAGGAACAGACGCGCAAATAAACGAAGCCCCGTCAGGCGAAAGAAGTTGAAAGTTGAGCTTCTTTCGCCTGACGGGGCTGTTCAATTGTATCGCCTGCCAGACCCGCCGCCAGCGCGCCGTGGCTTTCTTATTAAGCCGGGTCTGTGTGGATTTGCACTTTGGCGCGCGGGATTTCGGCTTCGATGGCGCGCAGGACGCGGACGGACGTGGCGTGTGCATCTTCCAGACTCTGGTCGCGTTCCACTTCCAGATGCAGGTCTATGAATTTCTGCGAGCCGGAACGACGCGTGCGGAGATCGTGAAAGCCGAGCACGCCCTCGTCGCGAAAGCGGCTGACGACCTCCGCGACCTGTTCGTCCACCTCCGGCGGCAGACGCCTGTCCATGAGCACGTCCACCGATTCGCGTCCGACGCTCAGCGCGGCGGCCAGAATGTAGAGCGAGATCGCAATGGAGATGATCGGATCAACGATAGTCCAGCCGGTGAAATAGATCAGGGCAAGCGCGAGGAGTACGCCGCCGTTCGTCCACACGTCGGAGGCGAAATGCACCGCGTCCGCGCTCAGGGCGGGCGAGTCCGTCAGCCCTGCCACGCGTCGCAGCCGCGCCACCAGCGCGTAGCTGACAACGATGGCGACGAGCATCGTCACCACGCCGATTGTTTCCGAGTGAGTCGGGCGCGGCTCGACCATGCGCTTGATCGCTTCGCGTATCAGAAACAGACCGGACAAGCTGATGACCGCTGCCTGAAAAAGCCCGGCGAGCGATTCGACTTTGCCGTAGCCGTAGGCATGTTCTTCGTCGGGCGGGCGCGAGGCGGCGCGCACGGCGAAGTAGTTGATCGTAGAGGCGAAGATGTCCATAGCCGAATCGAGAAGCGACGCCCAGACCGCAATCGAACCCGTCAGCCAACCCGTCCCCGTCTTGATCAGGATGAGAAAAGCGGCGGCGAGCATGGAGAGCCGCGCCACCGAGGTCTTCATGGCCGTCTCTTTGGCGTGCGTGCTGGTCTCTCGCGTGGTTGGGGCTGACATCGGTTCGTGCTTCAGAATCACTTAACGTCTGCCGCTCACAACATGACTCCGACTGAGCGGGCAGGCCAACGGCTTCAGTGGCCGAGCGCATCCGGTCGCTCGGAGACCTCTTCGATTGCGCGGCTGCGCGAGCGCACGGTGACGGTCGCCACGCCCGCGAAGATGAGCGCGGCGGCAAGCCACGTCCGCGAGTTCAAACTCTCGCCGAGGATGAATGGCGCGACGGCAAATGCGATGAGCGGTTGCAGGTAGATGTAGATGGCGACGATGCTCGGCGCGACGCGCCCCAAAGCCCATGCGTTCAGATAATAGGCCGCAACCGTGGGGACGGCGATGATATACAGCACCGCGAACCAGATGCCGGGCGGCACGGCAGCGAGTGAGATTTTCGACAGGTGATAGCCGCCGATGGGCAGCGTGACGAGGCTGCCGAAGATGAAAATCCAACTGATGACCGTCAGCGCGCCGTAGCGTTTGATCATGTCCTGCGAGATGGCGATGTATGCGCCGTAGGACATCGAGTTGAAGAGAAGAATGAGATTGCCGATGTTCTTCTCGCGCGAAAAGTTGGCCTGTGCCGGGTTGATGAGATAGACGACGCCGCAGGCCGCCAGCAGCAGGCCGACGGCGACGCGCCACGAGCCGGTCTCGTAGCCGAGCAAGACGCTGACGAGCAGCGTGAAGATCGGAATGGTCGTGCCGAGCAGCGCGGAGTTGATGGCGGTCGAGAATTCGAGACCTTTGACGAAGAGTAAATGGTTGAGGACGACGCCGAGCAGGCTGTAGAGCGCGAGCCGCGCATAGTCGCTTTTGCTCTCGATGCGCTTGTTGCCGGTTGCGCGGCGAATGAGAAGAAAGGCAATCGCCGCGCCCGCGACGCGCAGAGTGACGAG
>DASPJG010000776.1:0-5139 GCA_035628755.1 Pyrinomonadaceae bacterium | reverse complement strand
CAGGCAGCCGGTGCGCGTGCGCATCTCAGGGTCTATAGGCAACCGCGCGTACTACGAGGAACTCTTGAGCATGTCGCGCCGCCTCCGCATCGAACGACGTGTGGATTGGCTGGGCGAGGTTTCGGATGACGAGAAGTTGAAACTTTACGCGCACGCGCTCGGCGTTATTTACCCGCCTCTCGATGAGGATTACGGCTACGTGACGCTGGAAGCGATGCTGGCCTCCAAACCCGTCATCACCTGTACTGATTCGGGCGGCAGTTTGGAGTTTGTCATCCCGGAAGAGACGGGGCTGGTCGTTGCCCCGACCCCCGCCGCGCTGGCCTCTGCGCTCGACGACCTCTGGGCGAGCCGTGAGCGCGCCGGATCGCTGGGCGCAGCCGGGCGCAGCCGGTACGAACAACTCGACATCACATGGCCGAACGTCGTGCGAAGGCTGCTCGCTTCATGATTCGCGTGCGAGCATGCCGGGAGTAAGCAGGCGCAGTTGAAACGCGTGGCTCCTTCAAGCGGGCTGGGCGCGCGTTATCCTTCCGGTTGGGAGAGCGTGGTCGGAATCAAACGTGCGATTTCGCCGGAGACGCCGCGCAGCAGGCCGTCGTCAGCGGGCAGGATGCCCATGAGCGACATCTCCGTCGCCACTTTGCGGATGAAGCGGCGGCGCGTGCGCTGCGCCACGACCTCCCCGATGAACGTCAGGTAGCCTTGCGCGCTCCGCTCGATGGCAAACTCTCTCGCCACGAAACGTTTGGCGTTTGTTCCGAGTTGCGCGCGCAGGCTCGCGTCTTCCAACAGTTTGTGTAAAGCCGCGTGCAGCATCGCATCGGCATTCTCACCGGGGTCGACTTTCAAAACCGCGTCGCCCGGCAATTCCGCGAACCAGCCGATATTGGAGACGACCGCCGGGACTCCCGCAGCCATCACGCGGCAGACGCTTCCAGAGGTTTCACCGACCGTGCGTTCACGCAGGTTGACGGCGATGTCGCACGTCCTGATGCGTTCCTTAAACTCCTCCATCGAGACGTAACCCGTGACGGTGACGCGTTGTGATAAACCGTGGGCGCGCACGAGCGCGGAAACGTCGAAGCCCTCTGGCTGCCCGACCAGCGTGTAATGAAAATTGAAACTCCGGCTGAGTTGAGCGAGCACGCGAAGGGTGCGCTCGATGCCTTTCTCCGTCGTGATGTGGCCGAAAGAGGCGATCTCGATGCGTTCCGGCTGCGCGGGCGGCGAATGGCGGCGCGTGTCTTCAGGCAAAACGTGATGATTGATCTGCGCAATCGGAACGGAAGGCGCGATGACGGCCAGACGCGAACGGCTCCATTCCGAGTGGACGATGAGTGCTTCCGCGTTTCGGACGATCCGTTGATTGAGTGGAAAGAGCACGGCCTGCGCCTGCGCCGGGGTCGTCCCGCCGCGCTTCAACATCTCTTCGGCCTGCGCGCGCACCAGCGCGCCGTGGCATGCCTCCAGTTCATCCAGATAGATATTGATGTTTTCGCGTGCGCGCGCCAGTCCTAAGAAAAAGGTGTGGAGGGCGAAATCGTGGAGGACGACGATGCCAGGGAAGGCGCGCGCGGCCTCGTAAATGCCCGCATGATAGCGGTGGTCATTTCCCAGATGATAGATGACGGCGTCGTAGTCGCCGAGACGCGAGAGCGCGTCGCGCTTCGCATGGTAATCAAACCAGCGAAATCGTTCGAGGAGTTCGGGGTTGGACGGCTTGAAACCGTCAACGAAGAGGTCGATCTCCGCGCCGCGCGCGAGATGCGGCAGCAGTTCCTCGCTGTAGTCGGAGATGCCCGACCGGCGCGGATTGAGCGGGCTAAAATAAGCCAGTCTCAACATCCGGCATCTCCTTTCCCGCACGCGTTGCGGCGGCCTGTGTCTCGGCCTCCGGCGAGCCCGCGCCCCCACCCTGACGCTCCGCTCTCAACGATTGGAGACTGGCCTGCAACTCGTCGAGCCGCACGCGGAGTTCTAACTCCCGCTTCTTTTGTTCGGCGAGCGCGAGCGTCATCGTGCGCAACGCATCGTTGGTCGCGGCGTTGAAATTAACCTGCTCCCAGACGTACCACCACGTCGCGCGTTTGATCTGCCGTTTGAACCATAGCTCAACCTGAGCCTTCCAGCCCTGCCGGTTGCTCGCCAGAGGGGGCAGACGGCTCCATGTGCGTTCGGTGACGGTTAAATGAGATTCCAGTTGTGAGAGCAGATCGAGACCGGGCGTTACTTCGTGGCGCGTGCGTTCCGCGATACTCGCCTGCATGTGCTGTTGCATCTCGCGCAACGCTTTTTCAACTTCCAATTCAAACTCCACCTCATCCTCTTTTCGCACGGCGCACGCGCGCTGTCGCTAACGCCGTCAGTAAATGTCTGTTGACAACAACTCGGTCAACGGCTGCCCGCCGCGCTCGATTCGGACAGATTACCGTAACTCATTTTCCCTTCCTAGCGACTGTTTAAAATCCTGTCGGGAGATGTTATTGGCAGACGCCCTTGCCATTACTCGCGAACCCGGTAGAGATAGATTGAATGACCGAAGACGGCTTCGGGCTGTCGCGTGCGGTAAGAGGCGAAGAAGTTAATTCGCTCATCCACGGACTGTCGCCCGGCGAGGTCGCCGGGGACGGTCGAGCCGTTCAGAAAGCCCGCGCCGATGGCGACGTAGCGCGTCTCCGGTTGTTTCACTTCCGGCGGGGCGAGCAGGTCGTGATACTCCACGCCGAAGAAGCGCAGCGTCCCCCACCCGCCTGAGAGTGCGGCGCGGACATCGCGCTCGCCGCGTGCGCGCAAGTAGGCCGCGAGCGCGGGCACGTCGTCGCCCCATTCCACATTCGAGTCCGACAAATATTCCCACCGCGGATGTCCGCCCGCGAGTTGATTCATGTAGGGAACGTAGTCGGGATAAGCGCGGGCTGCTTCCACGCCTGACCAGAGCATGACGAATGACGCGAGGGCAGCGGCCAGAACCCGCGTTCGTCCCTCGACGCTGAACAGGCGGTCTAGAAGCGCGCCGCCCGCAATGAAGAGAAAGGGAAACGCGGGAAGGAAATGCCGGATGCCGATGTTGATATGGCTGGTGACGGAGATGGAGATGTAGACGGCGAGCGGGACGAGCAGGTAGAGCCAGACCTGTTCGCGCTTCCACAACAGACGCCAGAGGCTCCAGCCGACCGCCGCCACCGACAGCACAAGAAAAGGAAGCGTCGTTTTCAAAGCGAAGGCTACGGGGAAGTAGTACCACCAGCCCGCGTCGCTGTGCCTGCCGAGCAGCGAGGCGGCATGACCGTGGTGATTATGCAGCAAGACATTGTAGAGGCCGAACAGGTAATAGGTCGGCAGCAGGTGAGAGAAGAAGTCGAATGCACGCATGAGCGGGTCGAAGATAACCGCCGACTTCATCGCCATCAAACGCACGTCCGCTGCTCCGAGCGGAGGACTCTGAAACCGGTATGCGACGTTAATGACGAGCAGGCCGACGAGTGAAACGAAAGCGGCGTGTCGCAGTAGGCGGCCACGCGCCTCGCCCCTGCGTCCGGCCATCCAGAGGCGGGCAATAATTAAACAGGCGAGCAGCGGGACGAGCACGATCATCGAGAATTTGGTGATGAGCGCGCCCCCGAAGGCTATCCCGACCAGACCGGCGCGCCGCCATGTCGGACTCCGCTGATAGGCATGAATTGCAATGAAGAAACAGAGGTAAGCGAGCGCGGCGGGGATGTCCGTGTGAACCACGCGCCCGTGCGCGAGCACCGTCGGTTCGATGCTGTAGAGCGCGACGGCGCAGGCGGCGGCGCGCGGGTTAAAGAGCCTCCGGGCGTAAGCGAAGATAAGAACGCCGAGCGCGAGCGCAAGCAGCGTCATCATAACGCGAGGCCAGAAGGCAATGGTGACGAAACGCTTTTCGTTGGCCATCCAGAAGCTCGACAGATAAGCCCACGTCTGGTCGGCGGAGCTGGCGTTTCGCAGGTCGGGCGGTCGCTGCTCGTCCGGCTGAATGAGCAGGAGCGGCAGCGCAGCCCACATCTTTACGAGCGGGGGATGTTCATTGTTAAATTGAAACGCTCCATCAACCAGATGATAGTAGCCCGCCGGGATGTGAACATACTCGTCATTAGTAATTGTCTTCTGCCAGATAACGGAGAGCAGGTTGACGGCCAACAGCGCGAGGGCGACGGCGGCCAGAGCCTCCGCTTGATGAGCGGCTACATACCGCCCGACCCATGCCGCAGTTGTGACCCCGGCGCGCTTCCCGCCGCATTCGGCCAAGTCCTCCGGCGCAGGTTTTTTGTGAGTTAATGATTCTCCCATCACCGTGGCAACGAACAACCTCCGCGCAGGCCGCGATGCTCGCGCTGGCCTGTGCGCCGCTCGTCTATTTTCAGGCCGCTATCCGTGGCGCGCTCGTCCTGTGTCCTGACGATTGCCTCACGCTCAACCTGCCCCTGCGCGTGGCGGCGGCCAACTTTCTGCTCGACGGACATCTGCCGATCTGGAACCCTTACTACTTCGGCGGCATGCCCCTCTTCGGCGCGGCACAGGGCGGATTACTGTTTCCCCTCAACTGGTTTTTTCTCTTCTTCTCCGCGCCGACGGCCATCAACATCGCCGTGCTCTGCGCTTACGCGCTGGCGGGGGTGGGCGCGTTTCTCTACGCGCGGCGCGGCGGCGCGAGCGTGTTGGGCGCGCTCGTGTCGGGACTCGTCTGGCAGTGGAGCGGTTTTCTCGTCGCGCACGTCGGGCACACGAACGTCGTCCACACGGCCATGCTCCTGCCCTGGGTGCTGTGGGCGATTGACGGTTACGCCATCACGCGGCGGCGGGCAAACGCGGCGCTGATCGCGGTGTTCGTGGCGTTCCAGTCTTTCGCGGGACACCAGCAGACCTTCGTCTATTCACTCATGCTCGCCGCCGCCTACGCGGTCTATCTCGGCGTGCGCGCGGAACAGGTTGAACGGCGACGGCCATACCTCATCGCCCTCTCGATGTTAATGCTTGGAGTAGTACTGGCGGCGGTGCAAATCTTACCCACCTTCGAGTTGATGCGCAACAGCCTGCGCGCCGGGGCGACGTATGATTTTTTCAGTACGTTTTCATTGCCGCCCGTCTTTCTGCTCACCTACTTCGCGCCTTACG
>DASPJG010000775.1:0-5034 GCA_035628755.1 Pyrinomonadaceae bacterium | reverse complement strand
TCGAACAACAGTTGCTCGATCAGGCCGCGACGCAATCGAACGTCACCGCCGGACGCCTGCTCGTTTCCGGTTTCACATGGATTCCCATACTCGCCTTCTTCGCCTTCGCCGTCGCCTACTACTTTTGTATGCGCGACAGTTTTCTCAACTGGGTGCAGCGACATTCCTTCATCATCGTTCTCATCACGCTCGTGCCGCTGGTGGCAGCCGTCGTCACTTCGAGCGGCGGTAAGGCGCTCGGCAACATGACGCCGTGGGAGCCGTCGAAGATTCCCTTCCTGCTCGGCTTCGCCGGAATCCTGACGGCCTACTACCGCGACCTTGCCAAGACTTACTGGGGCATGCCCCGCGCTCAGGCGATCATCCCGCTCGTCGTGATGGCCTTGATTCCCTTCATCCCGTTTTTCGCCCTGAAGGACTTCGGGCAGATGCTCGTCTTCAGCGGCGCATACGCGACGCTCTACCTCGTCGCTGTCCGTCGCTGGCCGCAACTGCTCGTCTTCGTCGGTTCGGTGGTGCTCGTCATCGGGGTGCTCGTCGCCGGGTCGCTCCCGCCGAACATACAGGAGAAAGTGCCGCTGCTGCCCACGCTTTCGCGCCCCGTACAGGCCGCGCTCCCGGCTCGCATCAAGCAGCGTTTCCACCTCTGGCTAGACGGTTTCAACCCGCCCTCGCCCAGCGAACCGTGGTGGAAGACGGACTATGACGACGCGCTCGCGCGCGACGCGCGGATGCGCGAACTCGCCGAATCGAGCGAGGCCATGCGCGATACCGTGAACGTTGACGTGTGGTTCGACCGCATCGCGTTCCAACCGGCACAGGCCACCTTCGGCATCGCGTCGGGCGGCCTCACGGGTCGCGGCCTCGGCCTCGGCTTCGCCGAAGTGATCCCCGTCGCCGACTCCGATTATATTTACGCGGCCATTGGCGAAGAGTTGGGACTCATAGGCGGCGCGCTCGTCATCCTCGCGCTGATCGTGTTTGTCAACGCAGGGATGCGCACGGCGATTGACGCGCGCGATATGTTCACCAAACTCTGCTCGGCGGGTTTGACCGCTTTCATCGGCTTTCAAGCCCTCGTCAATATCGGGGGCATCACGCGTGCGCTGCCAATGACGGGCATCACGCTCCCGTTCGTGAGTCACGGAGGTTTCAGTTTGATCACGAGTTTTGCCATGCTCGGCATGTTGATGGCGTTTTCCAACCGCAACGCGCACGACGCCGCCGCCACAGCTTCCACGCAACCGCGCTCGCAAGCCCCGACCCCGCGCACCACTGACCGCAAACCTTTCATCCCGGAGGCTGTTGAATGAGTGACCAACAGGCCGAAGTAAGAGTCGAAATCGCGTCCATCACCGACCGCGGACTGAGCCAGAAGCGACCGCTCAACGAGGACTCGATGCTCGTTGACGCGGAGCGGCGGATTTTCGCCGTGGCCGACGGCGTGGGCGGCGCACAGGCGGGCGAAGTCGCCTCGCAAACCGCCGTCGAAGTGCTCGGCGAAGCCTTCCGCCACCACAAGGACGGCGACGATGTCGAAGACCTGATGGAGATCGCCATCCAGCGCGCCAACGCTTCGATCTACCAGATGTCGCACGAGCAGCGGCAACTCTCGATGATGGCGACAACCATCGTCGCGCTCCATCTCGACGGCCACCGCGCGACCATCGGCCACGTCGGCGATTCGCGCCTCTATCGCCTCCGTCCTGACGGGCGGCTCGAACGCGAGACCGAAGACCACTCCGTGGTGGAGGAAGAGGTGCGCGCCGGGCGAATGTCGCCCGAGCAGGCGGCCAATCATCCGAGCCGCAACGTCATCAGCCGCGCGCTCGGCGCGGAGCAGGCGGTCGAAGTTGACATGAAGACCATCGAGGTTGAAGACGGCACGATCTTCCTGCTCTGCTCCGACGGCATCACGCGCCACCTGCCGGACGAAGAACTCAATGCGCTCCTACACGGCACCGACTCGCTCCAAGCGACCTGTGAGGAGATGAAGCGACGCTGTTACGAACGCGGCGCGGAGGACAATCTGACGGCGGTCGTCGTCCGCATCGGCGCGTCTGCTCGCCTGTCGTCGCACGCCCCTCCTGCGGCGGAAGATGACGAACGCACGCTGTTGACCCAACGCACTGTGCAGGCGTCGGCGGGCGCAGGCCAGTTGCACAATGCCACGGCGTCCGCCAAGCGTTTTCAAAATCCACTCACCACGTCGGCATCGCACAGCCTGCCGGATTCCAACGCCGCGCCGCGTGCCGGAAACAGCAAGGTACGGGTCAACACGGATGACGCCGCCGCTACTACTGCCGCCCCGGCGCAAACCCGTCCGGTCGAAACCGTGCGCCGCAGCCCGACCGGGCGCGCGAGCCTCTGGTTCGGCGTCCTGTTCTTTCTCCTTGCCGCGTCGGCTGCCGCCTTCTATGGCGGCATCCGCTATCAACAAAACAAAGCGGCGGCTTTGGAAGCGGCGTCCGCGAACAACAACCCGCCCGCCCCGGCGGCGACCGCGACCGCCACCGCGACGCCAGTCACCGAACTGAACATCAACGACACTTACACGAGAATGCGTGCGGCGGTTGACCTGTCGCCCGCTACGGAAGCGCAGCGCATGGCCGGCGAGAACAACGGCCAACCTCTGAACTCGACCGACGCGATATTTCTCGCGCTCTACGGGCGCGCGCTCTTTTTGTCCGGCAAACCCGGGGAAGCTGTCGAAGCCCTGAAACGCGCTAACGACCGCATTGACGCTCAACGCGCGCCGGGGCGCGACCCCGTGCGCCTCGATGCGCGCCTGACACTGGCCGCCGCCGCGTTGCGCGCGGGCGACGCAGATGCCTTGCGTCTTGCATCCGATTCGTTCGGAAGCGTCATCGAAGATGCGGGGGCGGGCGCGACGACCCTCCCTTCGGTTGACACCGTTCCCGCGCCGGAGCGTTAGGCGACGACGATGCCGGGACAATATTCGATGGTCAACGACGAGGGACGGTTTTTGAGTTGAGTTTTCGGACGCATGAGTGAATTAAAACTTCAGCAGTGCAGGCTCGACGGGCGCTACGACATTCTCGAATGTCTGGGGCGCGGCAGCTATGCCGAAGTTTATCTCGCGCGCGACGCGGCTGCCGGGGGCGGCTCGCCGCAGATGGTCGTCATCAAAGCTCTCAATCTGTTGCTGCAAGGCTCGATTGATCAGGAACTCGAACACACGCTCATCGAAAATTTCCGCAACGAGGCCGTCGCGCTCGACCGCGTGCGCCATCCGAACATCATCAACCGTCTCGGCCACGGCACGGCCATCGACATGGCGGGACAGACGTTTCACTATCTCGTCCTCGAATACCTGCCCGGCGGCGACATGGCCGCCCTCTGCCGCAGCCACCCCCTCTCGCTCGACCGCGCGCTCTATTACCTCGACCAAATTTGCGACGGCCTCGCCCACGCGCACGAGCACGACGTGATTCATCGAGACATCAAGCCGCAGAATTTGCTGCTCACGGCTGACCGGGAGATCGTCAAGATCGCGGATTTCGGCGTCGCCAAGATCGAGGCCGGCGAAGGCTTGATCACGCGCGTCGGGACTGACGTGTACGCCGCGCCGGAGCACCACCCGCTGATGCAGGCGGGCGTCTACGGCACGGGTTCGCTCACGAGTCCGGTGACGCAACTGACGCCCGCCGCCGATGTGTACTCGCTCGCCAAAACGGCCTACATGCTGCTGACCGGCGAAGCCCCCCGCCGCTTCTCGCAGCGACCGATTACGGACTTGCCCGCGCACATGGCCAACGCGCCGTGGGCGACGTTTGTGCTGCGCGTCCTCCGCCGCGGGACGGAGACCAACCCGGCGAAGCGTTACCAGAGCGTGCGCGCATTCTGGGACGAACTGAGCGACGCATTGATGCCGAAGACGCAATTGCTGACGCAGCCGAACGGCGAAGAGACGCGCGCCCTCTCGCAAATCAAGGGTCACAGCCAACGCCTCGTGCCGCTGCCGCCCGAACCCTCGCCCGCGCAGTTTGAACGCCCGGACGAGCCGCAGCGACAGGTGGGCGGCGCGAAAGTGCGCCCGCGCATCGTCGTCCCCGTCGCGCTGGCGCAACCGCCGCCGCCGCAAACTAAAACGGCGGAACAGGCCATCGTACAGTCGTCGCGCGAGCAGAAGGTGCAAAAGTCGCCGGGGCAAGAGATAGAGTCGAGGCCGAAAGAGCGCGGGTCGCTGATGCCGCGCAAGACGTGGTTTACGGAACACGCGCGCCCGTGGATCGTCGCGGTGCTGCTGCTGGCGGGCTTCGCTTTGTTGTTGCTCGGCATCCAGTATCAGGTGCGCAGCCGTCAAAGGAGCGTCGCGCCCGGCGGCGCGCCAGCCACGACGACGGGCGCGCCCGCCGCGAACGCGGGCGGCCTGCGCGCCGGGCGCGAGATGTTGACGACGACCAATCTCAACTTGCGCACCGGCCCCGGGCGAACATATAACCGTATCGGCGAGGTGGAGGGCGGTTCGCGCGTGCGTATCCTGCAAGTGAACGGCAACTGGTGCGAGGTGGAAATAATTCAGAGGGGCTTTCCCAGAGTCGCGGAAGAGTCTGCCGATACGGGCTGGCTCGACGGGACGCGGTTAAGATAAGTTTATCCGAGTTCGGCTTGTTCGGTTAATTAGTGAGAGGTGATTGAAACGTGAGCATACTGGAATCCATACGCAAGTGGATTGATGGCGAGGGCGAGGAAGACCCGCTCGCCTCCGTTGACGAACAGGCGAAACCGCGCCGCGTCTGGGAAGAATTTCTGGTGAAGGTCGCGCGCGAGATCGAGATCGTGATGCAGCGCGAGATGTTCACGCCGCCCGGCGGGCAAACTTATATTCCGCCCGAGTACATCGTCTATTTGAGCAGCGAAGACGACAAGGACTGGCAGGGCGAGAAGCGGCGCGGGCTGGAACAGGGATTGTTCTACGTGCTCTCGGAGCGCGCCCGCGAGTTGAGCGGTTCGACGCAACTCGCCACGAAATCTTTCGCCGTCGAACTGCGCGTGGACGGCACTCTGGAG
>DASPJG010000774.1:0-2157 GCA_035628755.1 Pyrinomonadaceae bacterium | reverse complement strand
CTGAATTCCACTCGCTCTCGCCGCCCTGCGACCATTCCGCCGACACGCCCGGCCCGTTCATTCCCCACCCCGGCGTTTTCGCGCGCGAGAGCATCGCCCACGAAGGGTTGGAGACGGGGTGATTCAACTCGTCAACGGAGAAGCCGCGCAGGTTCTCCGCTTCGTACCAGAGATACTCTTTCTGCGCCGGGGGCGCGGCAGGCGCGTCCCGGTTAGATTGCGGGAACACCGACGCGTTGAACAGGCACAGCCACATGACCGAGAGGCGCGCCAGATGTGAGACGTTTAAACGAAAGCGCATAGACACAAAAACGCGGCGACCGCTGGACGACTCACACGTCGTCTGCCACGTTGCCGCGCCCGCAGGCTGCCGGTAATTTCTTCGCTTCGTCAGAGACGTTGATCTCGCTCAGGCGCGCTGCGCGATCAACCGAGCGCTTCGAGACATTCGGCGAGCGTGCGCTGGCGGCAGGTGTACATCGGCGTGTCGCGCAGGGTGAAACTGCTGGCCTTCGTCTCGCGTAGCTCCTGCACGAGGTCTAGGAAGTCCGCCGGTTCGTCCGTCTCGAACGCGACGACGAACTCCTGATCATCGAGGCCGAACGAATAGGTCGTGTGCAGTTTGACGGAGCGATACTTCGAGCCGATGCGGATGTGCTCGTCCATCATCTCCTGCCGCTCTTCAGCCGAGCGCGCATACCAGTCGCGCGTTTTAACGAACGGGTAGACGAACAAATAATTCGCCTGACCGGGCACGATGTGCAGACGGTCTTCGACGTGTTCGGGGTTGTCCTTGTCGATGTACATCGAACGCTTCGTCATGGAGAGGAACGATTGGGTGGCCTCGATGTAGCGTCCCAGGCCGGTGCGGTTGATGCGCGCCGTCATTTCTTGAATCGGATCGAGCGAGTAGCCGATGCGCCAGATCATCAGGTCGGCGTTTGAGCGCAACCCGGTGATCGAGTAGGTGTGAATCAACAGGTCGCGGCGAAACTCTTCGACCGCTTCGATAAACTCACGCTTCCCGCGATCCCGCTCGGCCTCGTCGAGCAGACGCCATTCGGGACGCACGCGGTAGAAAGTGAAGTTGACAAACTGGCGCGGCAGGTTTGGCTTGGCCTGTTCGATCCGCTCGTCGCGGTCGGCAAGGCGCAGAGAGGAGCGCGGAGGAGCAGGCGGCTGCACGTTGTCGGTACTCATTGGGCTTTCATCCTTAAAATAATTGCATCGGACGCGCCGGCTATCGCGCGTGTCGGGGAGATGATAAGTTTCGGACTCCGAAGCGGCGCGCGGCTATTGTGCGTTGAAGCGTGTGAGATTGCAAATGGCGACGGGGGCTTCCAGACAGAGCCGCCGCGCGCGGTTTATTTCTCGACCAACCCGTGTGCGAGCGCGCCCATCCGGCAAACATTTTTCGCCGCGTTATAATTTCGTGAAAGAGATCGGCAATAGTCCTGATGGCTTGCGCCCGCGTTTGTACGCGCCTCATGAGCCAGCCCTCATCATATGATTGAAAAACGCAGACACCCGCGCGTAAAAGCGTCCATCCCGGTTTACTGGGGACTGACGCCGGAATGCCTTAAACACGACCGCATCACGAGCTTCAGCATCGGCGGCTGCTTTATCCAGACCACCGAAGTTGCGCCGCCACTGACCGTCGTCTACATCCGTTTCTTTCTCTCCAGCAAAGGCGAGCGAATCATTCGTGGTGAAGTTCGTTACAATCTGGAAGAGGTCGGGCTTGGAGTCGAATTCATCAATTTGACGGAGGGTGATCAGAAGAACTTTCAGTCTCTAGTGGACTACTATCGCGGCGCACAGGCAAAGTGAGCCTGCGCGCCTGACCGCATAACGCCGTCCGCCACACTCGACCCCGCGCCCGCGAAAGATGCTTTGAACCGCACGCACCGCAGGCGCAACGCCATCCGAACGCCTCTCCAATCTTTCACACACCCGCGCCGCTCGGTTATACTCCACGCGTTTTGCGTGCAGGTTTCAAGTTTCCGGTTTCAAGACTCTGGAACTGTTCTCTCCCGAACCCTGAAACCTGCGACTGATCATTTTCGGAGACACTCTTTCAATGAAGCATCTCAAACTCGCGTTGCTCATTTCCGCTCTCACGACCTTTGCCCTCGCCTGCGCGAACACCAGCGACAC
>DASPJG010000773.1:0-3120 GCA_035628755.1 Pyrinomonadaceae bacterium | reverse complement strand
GCCGCCCAGTGCAAAGAAGTTGTCGTCAATGCCGACCTGTCTCTTTTCAAGCACTTCCTGCCACAAGCTGATGAGTTCGATCTCCGTCTCAGTGCCGGGCGCACCCGCTTCGAGCGCGGTGGCGCTCGTCCCGTCGCTCAGACCGCTAATTTCATCCTGCCCCAGCTTGACCTCTACTTCGGGCGGGAAACTCTCGACCCGCACCAGCTTCACCGTTGCGCGATGCTTCGTGTCCAAACGGGCGAACGCCTTCGAAACCCGTTGATGAAAGCCCGGTTCGGAGAATTCCGCGTCGCCTTGCAACGAATAGTAGACCCTGACGGACTGCTTCTCCGGTGAAACATCTTTCAAAAAGCGCCTGATGTTTTTGTTGACGCTATTCAACCCGACGTAAAGCCAGGGTTGACCATAACGCAGCGAGAGCACCAGCGAATTCAATCCCTGCGCGACGCTGATGGCTTCGTAACCGCCCGCCATTGAAGCCGCGCGCATCATCGTGGGCAGTTCGCGCGTCATGCCGATGCCGTCCCACATGCTCCAACCCAGACAGTAGACATTTCGCTGCTGCTGAAACCGTTGGTGCAGGCAGAAACTTTCGAGGAAGCTGTTGGCCGCCGCATACGCTCCGAGCGTGATGCCGCCGAAGAAACTATTGACCGAAGAGAAAGCGACCAGTAACGCCTCAGGCCGGTCGTTCAACAGTTGCCCGACGACCCACGTGCCATACACTTTCGCCTGAAGCTGTGATTCAAATGAACGCCGGCTCTCCGTAGCAATCCAGTGTTCGTCCAGCACGTCCCAGTGGCTTTCGTCGGGACGCCCCTCGCTCGCCAGCGTTCCGGCGAGATGGAAGATACCTGCCAGCGGCTCTCCCCATTCCCATTCCGATTCGACGCGGCTGACCACATCGTTGACGAACGAGAAGTCGCCTACGTCGCCGAATTCATAAATGAACTCTCCGCCGGTCGCTTCCAGCGTGAGGTAATTTCGGATACGTTGAGACATCGCCGTATCCTCCTTTAAATGCTCCTCCCACTCCGGCCTGCGCGGCAGCGGTGTGCGCCCGACGATGACGAGCTTCGCGTCGTAGCTCTTGATCAGCCACGTCGCAACGTGGATGCCAACTCCGCCCAGTCCTCCCGTGAGCAAGTAAATGCCCCCCTTCTTCAGCGGAATCTCCTGAGCCGTCTGGCGCTCCATGTCCATTTGTGAGAGATACGAAATGAGACGGCTTCCCTGCCTGTAAGCCACTTCACGCGAGTTTCCCTGCGCGACGCCAATCTCGCGCAAGATGTCATCTGCATGGTCTTCAACCGCGCCATCGTCAAAATCCAGATGGCAACATTTCAACCACGACAATTCCAGCGGCACGCTCTTGAGAAACCCCGACAGTGCGCCTTTTTCATAAACCAACTTCTCATCGGGCGCGGTCATTACGGCGTGGTTCGTCACCACCGTCAGGCGGGCGGCAGGCAGCGGATTCTCGGCGAGCGCCTGTACGAGCGAGAGCAGGTTGAAGATCGTATCCGCCTGTGCTGCCTTCAACACTCTCATGCTCGAAGACTCTTCGCACGGCGCGCCGTAGTTGCCGAGATGAATAATCTCGTTAAAACGCACTTCGTCCGCGTCGAGGGCACTGAACAAACGACTATAGTGATCGGGATCGCCGTAATTTATGGTGTAACGGCGCGGGCTTGTCTGTGCGAACTCCCTCCCGTGCTCAACCCGAATATGGTCGCCACCGTAGCTCTCAAGTTTAGCAACCAGCGCCTCACCCAAACCTTCCTGATCCGCGAAGATGAGGCAAGAACTGCCCGGCTTCCTGATGTCTGCCAGCGGTAACGACTCCCTGCGCCATTCTTTCTTGTAGAACCAGGAGGGCAACGTGTTCTCATTCTCCAGAAGAATATCCATCCGTTCGAGCACAGCATCGAATTGCCCCGTCTCGAACTTCTTCTTCAGGAGAGAACGCTGTATCTTCCCAATCGCCGTCTTCGGTATCTCTGCTCTCTCCACCTCCAGCACATACCTCGGACTCACTCCCACTCTCTGCCCTACTCGCTGCCTGATCTCTCCCACCAGTTGCGCCACCCCGCCGCCGCTCCTCTCCTGCGCGTGAAAGAAGATCGCCACCTCATCCGTGTTGCTCGCCCCATCGCGCACCCCGCAGGCCGCCGTGTATGACACTTCCACTCCGTCGAGTTCTTCGACCACCGCTTCGATCTCGTGGCTGTAATAGTTGATCCCGTTGATGATGATGACATCTTTCTCGCGCCCCGTGATCGTCAGTTGCCCTTCGTGGAGAAATCCCAAATCTCCCGTAGCTAACCAACCATCTTTAAGGACTTCACGATTGAGCTCATCGTTTTTGTAATAACCGGACGTGACCGTGATGCCTTTGACCTGTAAGCGTCCGACATCGCCTTCACGCAACAACTCGTCTTGCCCATCCACGATGCGGAGAGAGACGCCTGGGAAAGGCCCGCCGAGTCCGACGAAGGCATCGGCATCGCTCGTCGTGTCCAGCGAGAAGTTATAGTTGTAGGTAATGCAAGAGGTTGTCTCAGACATGCCGTAACCCGGAAGCATGGCCGTATCAGGCAGGCCGGAAGGCTTCAGCAGTTCAAGGAATTTTCTGGTCGTACTGGCAACGATAGCCTCGCCTGCGTTCAGGATCGCGCGCAGCGACGATAAATCCCACTGCCGCTGTTTAATCTCATCAGCTTGCTCGTTAATCAAGCCGAAAGCGAAATTCGGCGCCCAGGTGATCGTCGCTTTATACTGCTCTATCAAATCCAGCCACTTCAGCGGCTCACCCAGAATAGTCTCTGTCCCCGCGTGAATTTGCTTGCACCCGAGGAAGAGATCATGGATGTGGAGCATCACCAACCCGACGATGTGGGTGAAGGGAAACCAGTTGATCGAAACGTCGCGATTGGTAAAATCATTGCGCAGTACAGACCCCTTCGTGCGGCACAGGATGTTCCGATGAGTGAGCACGACGCCTTTGGGCGTGCCCGTGCTGCCCGACGTGAACAACATCAACGCCATCTCATCTTCCTGGCTCTCCTGCCACTCGCCGCCCCCACCATCTCCTTCCCTCAAACCCTCCACGCTCAA
>DASPJG010000772.1:0-3834 GCA_035628755.1 Pyrinomonadaceae bacterium | reverse complement strand
CGCCGCCGCGCTCTCGGCGTTCGCCTTCTCCGTCTCGCCCGAACGGACGCAGGCAAGCTGCGTCGAGACGACAACCAGCACGGACGCCGTCAAGACTAAACGTGCGCCACGTAGTTTGATTTTCATGTCAGGCATGTTCACTTTCACGGAAGGGATGCGCGAGCGACGTGAACTATACTCGCACGAATGCTCCGGTTTCAACGCTCGACCTTCGTGGAATTGATCTGTTGCCAGAATTCGCCGATGGAGCGCGCTTCGGGGGCGACGAGACTCATCAGATACCCGGCGGCGATAAAGAGCGCGGTCGCAATGAGGGCGGGCAGGAGCGTCCGGCGCACAGCCGAGCGCAGCCAGTGGCGCGGCTCGACGCCTTTCAGACGCTTGTACAAACCCGCGAGCAGGAGCGCGTCAACCAGAATCTCCGCGAGGAAGATGGGCGCGATATAGACGACATAAAACATCGCCACCACCGCGCCCACAATCGCCGCGATGGGGATGATGATCCAGAAGCACCCTTCGCCCAAATCCAGATCGACATCCAGCCCCACGTCCGGCACCCAGTCCATGGACGCCGAACTGCCGCCCGACCCGCCGCTCGCGCCGCCGCTCGATATACCACCGCTCCAACTGCCGCCCGCGCCCGCGCCGCCGAAGTCCGCGCCGCCGCCGAAGGTGGCCGCCCCGGCGGCGGCATCGCCGCCCGCCTGCGCCCCTGCGTCCAACAGATGTGGAAGGGCGTCGCCAATATCCGGGAACCAGTCGGCATTGCTCTCTGTCCGTCGCCGGAGCGCGAGCCAGAGGCGCAGCAGGAGCAGAAAGACGCAGTAGGCCAAGAGCACCGCGAGCGGGTAGCGCACGGTCATCTGCGTGACGCCGAGATGCAGCAGCGCGGTCGAGACGAGAAACCCGGATGCGCCGGTCAGGGCGAGCAGAAACGAGACGAGCAGGCGCGGCTGCCCGTCGCGCAAGAGGCTACGCCGCACGCGTTCGATGGCGCGCTGGCGGTCGTGTTGCGCCGACCTGCTCTTTGCCTGTCTCTGCGGCTGTCTTTGCGGTTGCCTTTGCGGTTGCCTTTGCGGCTCCGGCCTGTTCATCAATTTTCGATGCGCGCCTCCAGCCACGCGCGCACGTCTTCGCGCATCGCGGGCGTCAGTTCGTGCGCCGCGTCGTCGTAGCTTCTGAATTCGACATCGCGCGCCCGCTCCGAGAGCCGCGCCGCGTAGCCCTCGACGCGCGCGGGCGGGTAGAACCCGTCGCGCGCGCCCGCCAGATGCAGCACGGCGGCCTGCGTGTGGCGGTACTGCTCGCCCGTCTCCCAGTCGCCGGGCAGCCCGCCGCAGATGCCGACCACGCCGCGCAGCCTCTCCGTGTGCGTGAAGGCGAAACGATAATTGAGCGCGCAGGTCTGCGAGAAGCCGAGGAGAAAGACGCGCGCCGGATCGGCGATGCCCTCGCCCGTCAATTGCTCGATCATGTCGAGCAGCGCGCGATGGTGGACGGCGACGGAATCTTCGGGATGAAAGTTGGTGAGCCAGCCGAAGCCGTAGCGCGGCGCGCCGCCCCGCTCCTTCGGTTCTTTCATGTGCTGGTGCATGCCTTGCAGCGCGGCGATGGCGAAGCCTGCGGGCGCAAGCTGCCGCGCCTCGCGCATCATCCAATTTTTGTTACTGCCATAGCCGTGCAGCGCGATGAGCAGGGGCGACGGCCTATCACTCGCCGAGCGTTCGAGGTCGTAATAAAGTTTGACGCGCGCGTCGAGCGTGCGTTCGAGCGGTGAGTCGGTCATTGGTTTGAAGGCGTTCGTTGCGGCATGTCGGCGGAAGAGTGTATCCCGTGTTGGTTCAATTCAGATACCCGCCCGGCTCGCTTTCTTTGATTTCCGGCGGCGCGTCGAGCGCGGTCGTTTCTTCTTCCAGACTCCACACTTCGTAGAGTTCGGGCGGCGTTTCGGTGACGAAGCGTGAGGGTCGCTGGACGATGGTCTGGCGGTTGTAGTCGGTGATGATCAGAGGGTAGGTAATGTAAAGCTGGTCGCGGGCGCGGGTGAGCGCGACGTACCAGAGGCGGCGTTCTTCCTCTTCGCCTTCGGCGTCGCGCAGCGAGCGGGGCGAGGGAAACTTGCCGTCCGCCGCCCAGATGATGAAGACCGCGCGCCACTCCAAGCCCTTCGCCTGATGCACGGAGGTGAGCGCGATCAACTCGTCTTCCTCCGCGCCCGTCACGACCTCTTCGCCCGCGACAGGCTGCGGCGCGCCGTAGCGTTCGGTGGCGAGGAGCGCGAGTTCGGCGAGGAACTCTTCGGTCGAGTTGTAGCGCGTGCTGTAGTGCGCGAGTTGGCGCAGGTCTTCGAGGCGCGTCTCGGCGTTCTCGAAGTTGGCGGCGAGGTGCGCTTCGTAGCCGCGCGCGAGGATGAGTTCGATCTGCTTGGCGGGGCTGGTGCGCGTCTCCTGCGTGACGAGCGCGTCGAGCAGCGCGCGAAACTCCGCCCAACTGTTGCCGCGCCGCGCGCCCGCCGCGTCCGCGCCGCCGCGAATCACCATCGCCAGCGGGTCGGGCGCGTAGGCGATCTGCTCCCAGATGCGGTTCGCCGTCGCCGCGCCGACGTTCGGGATAAGTCGCAAGACGCGCTTCCAGGCGAGTTCGTCGCGCGGGTTGGCGACGAGCCGCAGGTAAGAGACCACGTCCTTGATGTGCGCCTGCTCGAAGAAGCGCACGCCGCTGCGGATTTGATAAGGGATGCCGCGCCGCGTGAGTTCGAGTTGCAGTTCGAGCGAGTGGTAGTGAGAGCGATAGAGGACGGCCATCTCTTTCAGGGGCACGCCCTCGTCGCGGAGTTCGAGCAGGCGCGCGGCGACGAAGGCGGCCTGTTGATCCGCGTCGTGGCAGGGCACGAGCGCGGGCGAGAGGCCGAGCGAGGGGCGCACGGCGCGCAGGGTTTTGGGAAACTGCTTGCGGTTCGAGGCGATGGAGACGTTGGCGACGGCGAGGATTTCGGGCGTCGAGCGATAGTTGGTTTCGAGCCGGAGCTGGCGCGCTTCGGGGTAGCGCGCCGGAAACTCGTAGAGGTTCGTCCATTCCGCGCCGCGCCACGCGAAGATGCTCTGCGCGTCGTCGCCGACGACCATCACGTTCTGATGTTGAACCGCGAGCAGGTCAACGATCTCGGCCTGCAACTTGTTCGTGTCCTGATACTCGTCCACGAGGATGTGCTCAAACTGTTCGGCGTAGAGCCGCGCGATCTCCGGCTTCTCCAACAGCAGACGCTTCCAGTTGAGCAACAGGTCGTCGTAGTCCATCGAGTTGCGCGCGCGCTTGCGCTCCATGAAGATCGAATCAACGCGCATGATCTGTTGGGTGAGCGGCTCGAAGTGCGGGTAGTTGCGCGCGACCACGTCGGGGATCGGTCGGTCGGTGTTGTTGGCGAAGCTGATGATGTCTTGCAGAACTTCGGCCTTGGGGAAGCGGCGCGCTTTCGTGTCAATGCCCGCTTCGTCCACGCACACGTTGAGGAAATCGCGCGCGTCCTCGGAATCGAGGATCGTGTAGTTCTCCGTGTACGAAAGCGCGGCGGCGTGGCGGCGCAAGACCATGTTGGCGATGCGGTGAAACGTGCCGCCCCAGACGCGACGCCACGCGTTACCGTTGCCGCCCGTCAACTCTTCGACGCGCCTGAGCATCTCGCGCGCCGCGCGGTTCGTGAAGGTGGCGAGGAAGATGCGCGAGGGCGAGACGCCCTGCTCCACGAGGTAGGCGACACGATAGGTGATGGCGCGCGTCTTCCCGCTGCCCGCGCCCGCGATCACGAGCGTCGCGCCCGGAGGGGCGGTCGCCACG
>DASPJG010000771.1:0-6009 GCA_035628755.1 Pyrinomonadaceae bacterium | reverse complement strand
CACGCGCTGGAACAGGAACTCGGCGTCGGGATGCCGGGCGCACGCGCCGCCGCGAGTTTCGCGGAGTTGGAGGAAGCGGTGGCGCGCGCCTGCCCGCGCGCGGACGACAAGTGGGTGATTAAAAGCCCGTTCGGGTTTGCGGCGCGTGAGCGCGTGCTCGGGCGCGGCGCGCGGCTCGAAGGGGCGCAGGCGATCTGGGCGCGGCGGCAGTTCGACAGCGGCGTGACGCTCATCTTTCAACCGTGGCTTGAGCGCGTGCGCGAGTATGGCGTGACGCTGGAGATCGCCGCCGACGGCGAGATCAACTTGATCGGCATCAGCGACCTGCAAACGAACGGCGCGGGCACAGGCACGGGCTACCTGCTCGGTCGCAAAATAGATTCACAACGCAAGGCGGAACTCGAAGGCATGGCGCGCGTGGTCGGCGCGCGCCTGTTTCGAGAGGGCTACGTCGGCCCCGCGGGCGTGGACGCGCTGGAGCACACGGGCGGCCTGCACCCGCTCCTCGAAATCAACGCTCGCTACACGATGGGCTTCGTCGCGCTCGCCGTAGAACGCGCGCTCAACGCGCAGACGCCGGTATTGTGGGAACTAAAATGAGCTTGCCGGAACGCCGCGCCCGTTGCCGGTCGCGCTGTCGCGCGAGCATGCGGGTCTAGGTTCGTTCCTTCTCTCGACCGGCTGTTTTGACGTAGGCCGCGACGAACAGCGCGGCGAGAATCAGATCAATCACGCCGCCGCCAAGCATGAGCGCAGACAGGCGTTGCTGCAAATATAGGATGACGGCGGCGACTCCGAAGCTCAGTTTTTCGATGACCGCCGGGATCATGATCGGGCGAAAGCGCGCGGGGTCTCTTGCCAGAATGAGAAACACCACCTGCCACGCGACGGCCACGCCGATGAAGCCGTAATAATATTCGGGATGGGTGATGGGCGGCGGATAATCGCGGCCAGTCTGCCGCTCCAGAAAGTATTGCGGCAAGAGCGCGAACAGGCCGTAGATGCCTGCGACGCGAAATATAACTTTTGCGAATTTCATCTGCCTCGATGCACCTCACGTCGTAAAGTCAGCCGGTGGCGATTGGTAATAAGCCGGACACTCATGCTCGCGCTTCTTGTCGTGCGTCGTCTCCGGCGCGCGCTAGTCTTCGAGGAACTGACCGCGAAAAAGCGGCTGCCCTGCCAGCGACGTGTAGAAGGCGTAAAACAAGAGCACGCCGAGCACGAACAGTTGCAGGAGAAAGCTCGTCGCATACCACGCGGAGATTTCGGTGGTGGCGGGGTAGAAGGGCAGGATGTGTGTAAAGAAGTGCGTCGCGATCAGTGCGAGCAGGCCGAAGCGCGTAAGGACGGTGAGCAGGATCGTCGGCAGGAGCGCGCCGATCAACAGGCTGAACAATGTCGCGTCGCCGAAGTTCAGGTTCAGCGCAGCGTAAAAGAGAAGCCAACTCGCCGCGATGCCGAGCCGCTTGCGCCGCAGCAGCATGGTGAAGAAAAGCAGAACGGAGACGATGATGAAGGGAAACATCACCGAGGCCGTTGTTTGATTTATCAGCAACGGGATGAAGCCGCTCAGACCCAGCAGCCCGTATTCGGGCAGGAGGCTTGAAGTTCTGGCGAGCGAGGGCGACTGCCCGCCGACAAGTTGCGGCACGAGCAGTTGGGCATACTGAGCGAGGGAGATGCCGATGCCGAACACCGCGCCGACGAGCACGTCGCGCCCGATGAGCGGATCGCGGTAGTCTCCGGCGAGCAGGCGGCTCCAGGAGATGATCCACTCCGGCCAACGCCGCCTGAGAAACGGTTCGAGCGCGAGATACATCAGGCCGACGAAGCAAGCCCAGTAGAGAGCCGACTGAAGCCCCGACACGAATTGGCCTGCGACTTCGCCCTCGGTGGGGACGTGGTGCGCTATGAAAATCCAGTAGATCATCCGCAACGCAAAAATGAAGAGCGCGAGGCGCAGCGCGCCACGGCGGTCGCCGCGTCCCAGTCGCAGGTTTCTCCAAGCGAGCAGCGCGGCCAGCGCGAGCGCGCCGAAGTAGAAGGTGAGCAAGAGGGCGGTAAAAGTTTTCTGCGCCGCGCTCGCCTCGAAAGGCGTCTGGCGCGTCGGCCTCTGCCACGAACCGATCAACTCAAAATAGACGGGCAGGCCGCGATAAGCGGCGGCCTCTATCCTGAGCGGAAGTTCCGGCCTGCCGGGATAAGCTCCTTCCCATGCGGCGCGCGTATCGGCGTGGCGCGGCGGCGTCCAACTCGACTGCGTCTGGCGAAAGTTTGCGATGTCGAGTCCCGCCTCCTGAAAAAGCAGCGGCCAGTCGGGCGCGGCGTTCGCGTCTGCGTCTGCGTTCGCGCTCGCGCCGCCCGTCTCATCCACCTGCGGCGGCGCGGCCTCGAAGTAAGTCAAACGCCCCGTCGTGTCGAGCTTCACGAGCAGCATGCCGGAGACTTCGTTCGGCGGGTCGTGCGCGGCGATCTGCCAGTAGTCGTAAGCCTCCAGATAACGTGGGCTTTGGCGATACCAGAAGGTGATGGCGGCAGGTTGCCCCGTCTTTAGCTTCTCCAAACGCTCCGGCGAGGCATCGTGCTTCCGCACGTAATCGAGATACTCGTATTCCTCTACAAACCCGTGCATCGTATCGAGCGGCGGCGACGTGTAACCCGCCCGCTTTGCGATCTCCGCCGCGCGCTCCTTCAGATCGTGCGGGGATTTTTTGAGCGGCACGAAGCGATGAAGCGAGACCCGACCGGAGAACAGCACGATGATGGTGATGCCTACGAGAACCGCCGCCAGCAACGCGAGGGCGACCGGCGGGCGCAGGCTGCCCTGCTTGGGCGCGGCGGCGACCATCTCGGGCGAAGGCGTCTCTCCGGCGGCGAGCGCGGCGGCGAGCGGATCGCCGCCGGGCAGAGCCGCCGCCACCTGCAACGCCGAAGCGGGGCGCGCGCCCGCGTCTCTCTCAAGGCAGCGCAGGATCACGCGCTCGACGAGCGGGTCGAGCGCGGCGACCAGTTTGGAGGGGCTGGTCGGCGCGGTGTCGCTGCGACGCAGGCGCAGCATGTCGTTCAGGTTCGCCGCCTCGAACGCACGCTTGCCGGTGAAGACTTCGTAGAGCACGAGGCCGAGCGAGTAGATGTCGCTGGCGACGGTCAACTCGCGCCCGCCGAGTTGTTCGGGCGACATGTAAGCGGGCGTGCCCGCCACATCGTGCGTTTTGCGCAAACTCTCTGTGAGGGCGGCGATGCCGAAGTCCGTGATGCGCACGTCGCCGCGCTCGTCGAGCATGATGTTGGCGGGCTTGAGGTCGCGGTGAATGACGCCCCGGTCGTGGATGGCGGCGAGGCCGCCGCAGAGTTGGCGCGCCACTTCGATGGCCTTGTCGTGCGGCAGGCGGTTGATGCGTTTCAGGAGCGAAGCGAGTTCTTCGCCGCGCACAAACTCCATCGAGATGAAGTGCTGCCCCTCGTACTCGCCCACGTCGTAGACGCGGCAGACGTGGCGGTGGGAAATCTGGCGCGCGACGCTCACCTCGCTGTAGAAGCGCGCGAGCGCAGCCCCATCAGCCGAGAGCGTCTCGGGAAGAAACTTGAGCGCGACGGGCTGTTTGCGTTTGAGTTCGTCGGCGCGGTAGACCTCGCCCATGCCGCCGCGCCCGAGCAGCCCGACGATGCGATAGCGTTCGGCGAGCACGTCGCCGGGGATGAAGCGCGCGTCGTCAATCGAGCCGGAAGTCGAATGAGTTTGAGACCGCTTCACCGAACCTTTTTTCCCGTCGTTCGCCTCCGCGCCCGATAGCGACCGCACGCCCAACTCGCCCGTCATCAACCTCGCGGCCACGCCCAGCACGGGCGTCTCGATGAAGTCCTCGGCCTGACGGTCGAAGCCGAGCATCTTCTCGACCTCGCGGCGCAACTCTTCGTCGCCCGCGCAAGCCTCTGTGAGAAAAGCTGCGCGCTCTTGTGCGCCGTCGCGTTCGAGCGCGGCCTCAAACAGTTCGTCAATTTGTCGCCAGCGGTCGGGTCTCATCGCCGCCTCCTTCAGCGAGCGCGCGATACAGCCACGCCTTCGCGCGCCGCCACTCGCGCCTGACGGTCGTCGGCGAAATCTTCAACACCTCCGCCGTCTCCTCGATGCCTAAGCCCGCGAAGTAACGCAGTTCGACGATTCTGCCCTTCTGCGGGTCGAAGGCTTCGAGCGCGCGCAACGCTTCTTCGAGCGCGAGGAAATCCGTCGCCGCCGCACCGGCCAGGATCGCCGCCTCTTCAAGCGAAACCTGAACCGCGCCTCCGCCGCGCTTGTCGCGCGCGTTTGCGCGCGCGTGATCCACGAGGATGTGGCGCATCACCTGTGCACAGACGGCATAAAAGTGCGCGCGGTTCTGCCAGCTAAAATTCTCCTGACCTGAAAGACGGATGAACGCCTCGTTGACGAGCGCGGTGGCCTGCAAAGTGTGGCCGTCGCGCTCGCGGCTCATCTGCTGGCGGGCGATGCGGCGCAGTTCGGCATAGACGAGCGGGGTGAGTTTATCGAGCGCGGCGCGGTCGCCCCTGCCCCAATCGGCAAGCAGGCCGGTGATCTCCTGTGGCGAGATTGTCGTCATTCGTGAGCCAGCGCGACTTCGCGTGTAGCGGATGCAAAAGCGCGCGGATTGTATCACCCCAAAAACTCTGTGAAAAAAAATTTTCTTCGGGGTGGACACTTTTCTCTTCGCTTGTCGCTTACTCCAGTGAGCGCGGAAATAACCGGGCGCGAGCAAGGGCGCGGACGCCGAAACGTCCCGGCATGCGCGCCGACAAAAAAATTTTGAGCGGAGGAAACAGACATGCGAAGTTCGACCACCGACAAGAACACAGAGAGACGGATGCTCTGCGCCATCACCCTGACCTGTTACGTGACGATGCTGGCCGGGCTGCTCGCCGTGGGCTACTCGGTGTTCTCGCTCGCCGCCTGTAGGCTCGACGAAAACATCTTCGCCGTCTATTCGCGCCAGATTTTTTAACCGCCCGAACGGAAGCGAACTCGCCCGCGCCGCGCGGCTTTCGCTTCCGGCGACGCAACTTCAAAACTTCACAACGGAGAAACGAGATGAAAAACCACACCCGAAACAGACGTTTACTTTGTGTCCTCGTCGCCCTCGCCGCCTGCGCGCTCGGCAATCCCCTGCGCGCCTCGGTCGTGCCCGCCACGAACGCTGCCGACGAAGCCGCCATCCGCGAAAACGTGCGCCAGATGGAAGCAGGCTGGAACACGAAAAGCGGCGCGCTCTTCGCGAAGCCCTTCGCGCCCGATGCCGATTACGTCGTCATCAACGGCCTGCACATGCGGGGGCGAGAGGCGATTGAGCAAAGCCACCAGCGCATCTTCGACACGGTCTTCAAGAACTCGACCCTCAGCCTTTCCGTCAAACAACTTCGCTTCCTGCGCCCCGACGTGGCCGTCGTCCACGTCCTCGGCCACAACAAGACGCGGCAGGGCGAAGAGACGCGCGCGATAGACGCGATAGTCACGCTCGTGATGACGAAGGAGAAAGGCGACTGGAAGATCGCGGCATTTCAGAACACGGCCGTCGCCGCCGAGCAGACGCCGCCCGCAAGCCAGACCCGTTAACGATTCCAAACGCAGCAAGTGATAAGGAGAAGCGCGTGAACATATCGCACAGCAGCAACCGTCGCCGGATAATCGCGGGCGTGAGCCTGACGGGGCTGTCCATCGCCTTTCTGTCAAACACGATGACGGGATTGATGACCCGACCGACCTCGCCGTCGCAAACGATGATCGCACTCGCGGGATTCGTGACTGTCGTGAACGCCGTCTTGATGATCGCCGCCGTGTTGGGGCTGTCGCAGTTGCTTCGTGCGAGCGCAGACCGCGCGGGCTTGATCGGCGCGGCCTTCGCGCTCATCGGCTGGACGGCTGCGACGAGAATCTTGACCGTGATTCAACTCGACACGGTGCTCGGCGCGGGTGTGGAAGGCGTTCCCCCTTCCGCGCTTGAGTCAATTTTCAAA
>DASPJG010000770.1:0-3682 GCA_035628755.1 Pyrinomonadaceae bacterium | reverse complement strand
GATCGTCAATAACGTGCATCCGGTCACGTCGGCGCGCGTGGCCGAGGCGGCGAAACTTCTGGAAAACACCTTCCGCGCCGTCAACATCGGCATGGCGAACGAGATGGCTCGCCTCTGTTACGCCCTCGGCATAGACACCTGGGAAGTGATCCGCGCGGCGGCCACGAAGCCTTTCGGCTTCATGCCCTTCTATCCCGGCCCCGGCATCGGCGGCCACTGCATCCCGCTCGACCCGCACTATCTTTCGTGGAAAGCGCGCCAGCACGGTTTCGACTCGCGCTTCATCGGCCTCGCCGAAGAAGTCAACTCGCGTATGCCCGACCACGTCGTCACGCTCGTCGCCGACGCCTTGAACGACGAACGCAAGGCGCTCAAAGGCTCGCGCGTGCTCCTGCTCGGCGTGGCCTACAAGAAGGACGTTGACGACGTGCGCGAAAGCCCCGCGCTCTCCATCATCGACCGGCTGCGCGCGAAGGGCGCAGAGGTCAGCTATCACGACGAATACGTCTCCGGCATACGCTTCGACGACGCGCACACAGAGGGCAGCGGCGAACCTCTGCAATCCGTCGCGCTCTCGGACGACGCACTCAAAGCGGCTGACTGCGTGGTCATCGTCACCGACCACAGCACGGTTGATTACCGGCGCGTCTGCGCACTCTCCACGCTCATCGTAGACACGCGCAACGCCCTCAGCGGCGACCTGCGCAAAAACAGTTCCGCCCGCATCATCCGGCTTTAAAAGTTTCAGGTTTCGGGTTTCAGGTTCTATCTCTTCTCCGGCTTGAAACCCGAAACTTGAAACTTGAAACCCGAAATCATGCTGAAAGTCATCAACGTCGTGGGCGCGCGGCCTAATTTTATGAAGGTCGCGCCAATCGTCGAGGCGATGCGGCGGCGGGCGACGGAGTTCGCGCCGCTCGTCGTGCATACGGGGCAACACCACGACGCGCTGATGTCGGAGGCGTTCTTCCGCGACCTCGAACTGCCCGAGCCGGACGTGCATCTCGGCATCGGGTCGGGCACTCACGCGCAACAGACCGCCGCCGCGCTCGGACGCTTCGAGCCGGTCGTCCTGCGCGAACAGCCCGATTGGGTTGTGGTCGTCGGCGACGTGAACTCAACGCTGGCGTGCGCGCTCTGCTGCGCGAAGTTGGGGGTTCGGGTGGCGCACGTCGAGGCGGGCTTGCGCAGCCGCGACCGCACGATGCCCGAAGAGATCAACCGCCTGCTCACGGATCAAATCTCCGACCTGCTGCTGACGCCTTCGCCCGACGCCGACGAAAATCTGCGCGCCGAAAATATCCCGCCCGAGCGCATACGCTTCGTCGGCAACGTGATGATTGATTCGCTCTACGCGCAGATGGAGCGCGCCGGTCGCTCGCGGATTCGAGAGGAGTTGGGCGTCGGGCGCGGCGTGGATTACGCGGTGGTGACGCTGCACCGCCCGTCGAACGTGGACGCGCGCGAGCCGCTCGAACGCATCCTCTCCGCGCTCGAACGCATCGGCGAACGCCTCCCCGTAGTCTTTCCCGTACACCCGCGCACGCGGCGTAGGCTGGAAGAGTTCAAATTACTCGAACGCGTCGAGACGAGCGCGCCGCGCCTGCGTCTCATCGAACCGCTCGGCTATCTGGACTTTCTGCGCCTGTACAGCGGCGCGAGCCTCGTGCTCACGGATTCGGGCGGGATTCAAGAGGAGACGACCGCGCTAGGCATCCCCTGTCTCACCCTGCGCGACAACACGGAACGCCCGATCACCATCACGCACGGCACGAACCGTCTCGTCGGCACGCACGCCGAAGCGATCACCTCTGCCGCCTTCGACGCCCTCGACCACCCGCGCGCGAGCCTCCCGCCGCTCTGGGACGGGCAGGCCGCCGACCGCATCCTCAATGCGCTGCTCGAACAGGAAATGATCAAGGCGGAACGCCGAACCGTCATCCCGCGCCTGACATGACTCCGCCGTCTCGCGGTTTAGCCCGTTTCACTACTCGATAGCTCTCGCAGTGCGCGCGGCGTAGTTTGTTAAACCCAGTTCGCGCACCGAAGAGTTGATAACTTCGGCGACAATTTCAGGCGTGAAATATTTTTCGATGTGGCGGTGGCCGTGCTCCGCCAGTTGCTCCCACAAGTCTTCTTCACAATAGGCGCGCACGATTGCCGCGGCAAAATCCTGCGGCTCGTCCGCGATTAACACTTCCACGCCATCGGTTAAGCCGAACCCTTCCGCGCCGGTCGAAGTGGTGACGACGGGCAGGCCGTAGGACAGCGATTCGCCGAGTTTGCCTTTGACGCCCGCGCCGTAGCGGAGCGGCACGACCATCAGGCGACAGTTGAGAAAGAGCGGCTCTATGTCCGGCACGTAGCCGAGCACTTCAACGTCCGCCGATGCGCAGGCCGCGATCTCCGGCGGCACGTTGTCGCCGACGACGTAGAGTTTGACGCCGGGCAGCGCGCGCTGCACGAGCGGGAAGATGTCGCGCATGAAGTGATGCACGGCGTCGGCGTTCGGGCGGTGGGCGAGGTTGCCGAGAAACAGCAGGTGCTCGCGTTCGGCAAAACTCTTGCCGCGCGTGTGCAGCGGGTGAATCGTCGGGATGACTTCGATCCGCACTTCCGGGACTTCGTGCGTGACCACCTTCCTGTCTTCGGGCGAAGCGCACCAGACAAGATTGCTCGCCCGCGCCAGCCGCAGTTCGATCTCTCGATAACGCCGCGCCTCTTCCGCCGCGCGCTCATCCTGTGTGACGCGGTGCTCGCGTTCGAACCGGATGAAATAAGTGTCCACCATGTCGAAGACGATCTTGAGCGAAGGATCGATCTGGCGCAGCGAATTGATGAGGCCGTCGGCGACGAGCGGGCGACTGAGGACGGCGGCGCGAAACTTCCTCTCGCCGAGCAGCCGCCCGTACTCCACGATGTTGGCCGTCTCGATCCCCTCTTTCCAGAGGTGGCGTTCGTATTCGATGTCGTGTGGCCGGTTGAGCGGCACGAAGACGGGGCGGCAGGAGCGCGCGAGCGACTTGAGGATGAACATCATGCGCGCGCTGCCCGCGTCGCGGTCGGGCGTCGGGATGCGCTCGTCAAAGATGATGACGAGCGGCGCGCGCTTGCGGTTCGAGGCTTCGACAGTGCGTGCGCGGTCTTCGGGCAGGTGCTCACGCTCCAACACGTCGCGCCACTTCTCGACAAACTTCCCGCGATTGATCTCCTGCTCACGTTTGAAGTTCGTGGCCGTGTCGCTCCCCGCCGTCGCGCCCTCGTCGTGTATGACGCGCGACATCGGCTGATACATGACTTTGTAGCCGAGCGAGCGCACGCCGAAGCAGATGTCCACGTCTTCATAACAGGCGGGGGCATAACGCCGGTCGAAGCCGCCGAGTTGCTCAAAGAGTTCGCGGCGGACGAGAAGCGACGCGCCGGAGCAGTAGTCAACCTCGCGCGCGAAGTTGTAACGACGGTCGTCGGGCGAGCCGCCCCGCCCGTAATAAAAGGCCGCGCCGTTTTGCCACACGCCCGCGCCCGCTTCCCGCACGCGCCCGTCCTCGTAAAGAAGCATCGAGCCGACCGCGCCCACCGACGGATCGGCTTCGACCGTCTCGCGCAGGCGCTTCAACCAGCCGTGGAGCACGACCGCGCCGTGGTTCAGAAAGACGAGATGCTCGCCGCGCGCTCCACGCGC
>DASPJG010000769.1:0-5101 GCA_035628755.1 Pyrinomonadaceae bacterium | reverse complement strand
GTCACCGGCGCAGCCTCGAAGTGATCGAGACGGCCACGCAGGACGCCGCCGAGATCGTCCGCCGCATCCAGACCTTCGCGCGCCGCGCGCCCTCCGCGCAGTTCAACAAAATCTCCCTCGCCACGCTGATCACCGACGCCGTGCAACTCACGCGCACAAGTTGGGAGGACGACGCCTACGTCCACAACCTTCGCTACGAGGTCGTCTTCACGAACGAGGCCGGGACGGACGACTACATCGAGGCCAACGCGACGGAAGTGCGCGAGGTCTTCGTCAACCTGATCTTCAACGCGCTCGACGCGATGCCCGCGGGCGGGCGCATCGAGTTGCGCGAGATGAAACGCGACGCGTGGCTCGTCGTCGAGGTGCGCGACACGGGCGAGGGCATCCCGCCTGAGTTTCAAGACCGCATCTTCGAGCCGTTCTTCACCACCAAAGGCTCGCAAGGCTCCGGCCTCGGCCTCGCCGTCTCCTACGGCATCATCAAACGCCACGGCGGCACGATTGAGGCCGGGAGCGCGCCCGGCGGCACGACCTTCACCCTCAAATTCCCGCACCGGCAGGCTTTCCCCGAAACTTCGGCGGGTTGAAATTTTTCACTCCCGGTCTGCCCCCGTCGCGGCTTTTCCGCCCGCCACGCTTCCGTGTTATGTTGTCGTTTCAACGGACAATCCGCAGTTTTTTTACGCACCCCGGACGAGAGGAAGATTCGGTTCTGTATGGAGAACGCCGGAAGCCATGAAGCCGCTGCTGCCGTAGATAACGCAGACGCCGCCAACGCGGGCGACGCTGCGGAGACGCCCGCGCCGGGGCGGCGAAACTTTCTCGCGTCGGCCACCGCCCTGCGACGCGCGGCCTATCTCGCGGCGGGCGCGCTCGCCATCGGCCTCGTCTTCTGGTGGCTGCAATTTTCCACCGATGCCATCTGCTGCGGCGACTTCGACGGCTACTATCACATCGGTTGGAGCCAGCAACTATGGCAAAGTTTTCGCGCCGGGCACATCCTCCCGCAGTTCACCTGGCTGCCGCTGACGACCCTGAACGCGCGCGACTACGTTGACCATCATTTCCTCTTCCACGTCCTGCAAATCCCCTTCACCTTCTTCCCGGACGTGCGGACGGGCGCGAAGATTTCGGCGTGGCTTTTCGGCAGCCTCGCCGTCTTCTCCTGCTACTGGCTCATCATCCGTTATCGCATCAAGTACCCGCTGCTGTGGCTCGTCGCGCTTCTCGGCTGCTCCGCCCCGTTCCTGTTTCGCATGAACATGACGAAGGCGATGAGCGTCTCGGTCGTGCTGCTCGTCATAGGGATTCATCTGCTGTTTCAGAGAAAATACCTGTGGCTGCTGCCGCTCGCCTTCATCTTCACGCTGACCTACGACATGTTCGTGCTGCTCGGACTCGCGGCGGCGATCTGGACGGCTGTCATCGCATGGAGCGAACGGCGTTTCGAGTGGCGACCGCTCGTGTGGTTCGCGGTCGGCTTCGCCGCCGGTACTGTCATCAACCCCTATTTCCCGCTCAACGTCCGCCTGTTCTACGCGCACGTCGCCATGAAGGTGACGGCGAAAGAGTTTTCGACCGCCGTCGGGCAGGAATGGTATCCCTACGATAGCTGGGACTTCGCGCGCAACTGCGCCGTCGCCTTCGCCGCGATGTTCGCGGGCTACGTCGCCTTCAACTGGCAGGATCGCAAGCGCGCCGCCCACGCGCTTTTCTTTCTCATCTTCTCGACCATCCTGCTTGTCGTCAACGCGCGCTGGCGTCGCTTCGCCGAATACTGGCCGCCCTTCGCCGTCGTCTTCGCGGCTTTCACTCTGCAACTCGTCTTCGAGCGCGCGCGCACCGCCTATGGCGCGCTGCCCGCCGACGTGCTGGACGAGTTAGAGCCTTATCTAGACCGCTCCACGGGCGACGACGCTTCGCCGCGCGCAAACGCGAATGGCTGGACTGAGCCGCAAAAGACTTTCGCCGCCGGGATCGTGACGGTGCTGCTCACGATCCCGATGGCCGCCATGATCACCGCCGAGTCGCGCGAGATTGCCACGACCGCGCCGCACGACGAATACACGAGCGGCATCCAGTGGATACGCACGCACGTCCCCGCCGGGCAGATCGTCTTCAACACCGACTGGGACGATTTCCCCAAACTCTTTTACTACGACCCGACGCACGCTTACGTCTCCGGCCTCGACCCGACCTATCTCTACGACCGCGACAAAGAACTGTCGCGCCTCTACGAAGACATCACGCTCGGTCGCCACAAAGACCCCGGCCCCGTCATCCGCGAACGCTTCGGCGCGCGCTACGTCTTCACCGACAACGAAGACGTGCATAACGATTTCTACGACGCTGCGATGGACAGCGGCTGGTTCGACGAAGTTTACACAGACAAGGATTGCACCGTGCTCTACATCCGCGACCAGAAAGGCACGCCCCCGCCCGTCGAACCCGACGACAACGCCACCCCCGACGATGCCCTCGATGAAGAAGGGACGGGCGACGGCGCGGGTGAGACGTAAAGAAAGAACGCGCCCCGTTTGAAACTAAGGGCGGGCGACGACAAACCTGTCGAGTTTGAATTTTATGCGAGACGAATTGAAAGTTGAGATGGCTGAAACCGTGGGCATCAGGATTTCAAAATGCGTGGCCGTCGTCGCGCTCCTGTCGCTCGCCGTCCTGCACGGCGGCGGCTGCAACCGTTCCGGCTCGCAGCAGCAGGGCGCGGCGCAGAACAAGCTGCCCGTCTTCGAGCGGGATTTGGCGTCGGTGCAGCGCAACAACTTCCAGAAAGTTTACGTCATCTCGCGCCCCGACGGCGCGGCTCTCAACGCCGACGACAAAGCCTATCTCAAAACGAACATGCCCATCGAAACCACCATGCGCATCCTCACGGACGAAGACCGCCGCCTCATCGTCGGCACGAACTTCGACCTCAAACCCGAACACTTCGACGCGCTCAACAAGCGTTTTCACGTCGAAGACTACACGGGGAGATGACCGCGCGACGCTCTCAACTCAAGCGCGCGGCGTGCAGCATGAACGAACGGGCTGGCCGTTAGTCTCTCCCGCCGTCGCGGGAGCGTAACACTCGCAACGCTCACGCGCCGCGCAACGCCGACCGGAGAAACCAGCTAAAAAATATCAGCACGACGAACAGCACGACCATGCCGATGAACAACCACTTGTTGCGCCGTCCCGTCTTGATCTGCCAGATGCCGCTGAGGATGCTGCCGAGGCCGAACGCGATCACCATGCCGAACAAGGCGAGGATGAGTTGCGCCTGCTCAGTTGTTCCCGTAAACCGCGCGCCGCCGCTTCCCGTCGCGCCCGAGGGAAACATGAGGGGTGTGAGGTTGTAAGTGATCGTCCCCATCATCCCGACGAGGAACACGCCGATGAGCAACTGCAACCAGCCAAGGCGGCGCACCTGCTTCGCCGTGCGCAGTCGCCGCCCGCACTTGGGGCAACTGGTCGTAACTTCATTCGTGACGTGTCCGCAACTGTAACAACTGCTCGATTCTTCCAAGACGAAATCCTCCACGGCGAGAGACATGCGCTCGCTCGATGAGCGACGCTCAAGGTAAGCACGTCTGTCGGAGTTGAGCCGCTGTAGCCCGTAGGGATTAAAAGCAGGCGAAGGTTTGCGGCCTCTAGGCCGGGCATCCGGCAGCGGAAAAGCGCGGGGAAGATATAAGGCCGCACGTCGGTTGTCAAATGAGCGGATTACACAGGCGCGTCGCGGCTCTATGTGACGAGCACAAGCTGCCCTATGAGATGAGCACAAGTTGCTCTATGGGACGAGCACGAGCTTGCCGAACTGCGCCCGATCTTCCATCAGTTCGTGCGCGCGGCGGGCTTCGGCGAGCGGGAGCGTCTGGTCAACGACGGCGCGAATCAGTCCGCGCTCGACGAACTTCATCGCGTCGAGCAGTTCGGCCTTTGAACCCATGAACGAGCCGAGCAGGCTCAAGTGCCGGTAGAAGACCTGCCGCAAATCGGTGCGCGCATCGTAGCCGCTCGTTGCGCCGCAGGTGACGAGCCGCCCGTCGCGCGCAAGCGAGTTGATCGAACCCGGCCACGTCTCCGCGCCCGTGTGCTCGAAGACGACCTCGACGCCTTTCCTGCCCGTCAGCCGCCGCACCTCTTTCGGCCAGTCGGCGCGCGTGTAGTTGATGAGGTCGTCCGCGCCGAGCGCGCGCGCCTTTTCGAGTTTCTCGTCCGATCCGGCGGTGGCGATCACGCGCGCGCCCCTCAGTTTCGCAATCTGGATGCCGATTGAACCGACGCCGCTTCCGGCTGCATGAATCAACACGTCCTCGCCCGGTTGCACCCCGGCGCGCGTCACTAGCATGTGCCACGCCGTCACGGTCACGAGCGGCAGCGCAGCCGCCTCCTCCCAACTCAGATTTTGCGGCTTCGGGATCACGTTCACGGCAGGCGCGGCGACCAACTGCGCGTAGCCCCCGTCGCGCCTGTAGCCGAGCATGTCGTAAGCGAGGCAGAGGTTGTCTGTCCCGCGCAGGCACTCCGCGCAATGACCGCACGACACGCCCGGCTGCAACAACACCTCGTCGCCCGGCTTGACCCAATCAACCACCTCGCCGGCCTCGCGCACGATGCCCGCGATGTCGTTCCCCAGAATGTGCGGCAGCGGAATCTCGATCCCCGGCAGCCCTTTTCGCGTCCACACGTCCAGATGATTCAACGCGCACGCCCTGACCTCGACCAGCACCTCGTTCGCACGGATGCGCGGTTCGTCCACGTCCGCGTATTCCAACACTTCCGCGCCGCCGTGTTGCCTGAAGATCGTCGCTTTCATTCTGTCCGTCCTTCGTCAGTTGTCAGTTGTCAGTTGTTTAAGAACCGGCTTGCGAGTCGCGTGTGCTATATGGGCGACGCGCCTGTTGTGCGGGCAAAGCACAAAGACACGAAGCCTTGTGGACTCCGTGCCTTTGTCGTCTCCATTCTCAAACTTTCCCGAACTCAACTTGCGACGAGCGCGGCGGCTTCGGGCGTCTCCGTCCCGGCTGTGCCCTCCACCTGTTGGCGCGCGTGGTACGAGGAGCGCGTGAGCGGGCTTGATTCGACGTGGTGGAAG
>DASPJG010000768.1:0-4157 GCA_035628755.1 Pyrinomonadaceae bacterium | reverse complement strand
CGTCCGCCGCGAGGGCCGGCGGCTGAAAGACGTGGCGAATCAGGTTGACGTGGCGCACCGTCCCGCACGCGCCGATCAGGAACTCGCCCGACTGCGCGATCTTCCCCTCCGCAAGAAACAACTTCGTCCCGTTGCGTTGGCCGAGGCTGTCGCCGCCCATCCAGACTTTGCCGCGCTCGGCTATGGCTACGATACAGGTCACGCCGACGCCCTCCGTCAGTCGGGTATAAGTTGATCAAGTGTTCTCACAATCGCTTCCTCCGCCTCGTTCAGCGTGTCGGGCTGGATATAGCGGGCCGTCGCGTGCCAATAGAGGCTATAAAGCAGCGTGTGATTTACCTCGTGCTTCGCCAGCTTCTTTAACTCGGCAGAGTTCAGAGGGCGCGTCTTAGTCCAACGCGTCGCAAAGGTCACTGTGGCGCACTTGCCCGCGAAGGCCATCTCCGTCTCGGCGTAACAGTTTTCAAGTTCGCCGTGGCGGTATTCGCAGCGCCACTGATAAAGGCCGTACCGCGATAAGTATTCGGCGTGATACCTCTTAAACTCTTCAAAGTGCTTCGCGGTCGTCTTCACGCAATCGCCCCCGCCCCCGTCCTGTCCTCAGTGGGCAACAACGGCACTACACGCTTCACCCCGACACCCGCCGCCCTCTCCTGCTTCACTTTTTCCAACTCTGCGCTCATTTGTCCCCGATGACCGGGAATCCCGGTAAAGCTGAAAGATTGAGTTTTCATTTTGGTGCAAAACACTTTAAGAGCCACTTTGCACCTTAAAGCATTGACTACTCACAACTTCCAATTTGAACGCAAATCCGCGTTAAACGTCGGGGCGTTCTACAGTGGGGCAGGACTGCCAGTCTCGCCGGTCACTTTCTTGATCAAGTCCGCGACCGACCGATCACCGAGCGGCGTCCTGTCCTCATGTCCGTCATCGAAAACTATCCGGGCATAGCCCGTCAGTTCATTGCCCTTGTATTTGTCCCGCTCCGGCTCTACTAAAAGCAGCCGATCCGCGTTCACTAACGCGCCTCCGACCTGAATAAACTTAGCCATGATTTATCCTTTCACTTGAGCTACATTCAGCCGCTTCCGTGTTAAAATGAACAGGCCGCGCGGGTGCTACGAACACCACACGCGGCCCTGACCACACAATTCACTAACGGCTTAGGAGAGTGAACCGCATGGCTGACCAAACTATACAACAAAGCCTTTGCAAGACGTGCAACCGCTTGCTGCCCGCGAGCGCGTTTTACCGCAGCAAAGCAAGCAAGAGCGGACTTCAATATCAGTGTAAGCCTTGTAGTCGAGCCTATCTGATTGCTTGGCACGCAAAGCGGAGAGTTGAAAAGCCCCACATCATTGCCCCGCCGCTGCCCGGTGAAGTGTGGCGCGATGTGCCGGGATATGAAGGCTACTACTCTGTCTCTAATCACGGTCGCGTGCGAAGCGAGCGGGCCGCCACGAACTCCGCACCGGGGCGCATAATCAAACTGCGTGACGACGGAAGAGGCTATCTCTATCTCACCCTCTCTAAATCGGGGAAAGCCCGCACGGTGCGCGCCCATGCCCTTGTCGCCGCCGCTTTCATCGGCCCGCGACCGGATGGGCTGTTCGTCAACCACATCGACGGGAACAAGCAAAACAACCGCGTGGAAAATCTTGAGTACGTTACTTGCCGCGAGAATATGGAGCACGCCAGCCGCACCGGGTTGATGTCTCGCGGCGAGCAGCATGGGCAGTTGGTACGGGCGCGCACGGCTCGCGGTGGCGCGCACTACGCCCGGCAGCGGCCCGAACTCGTCAACCGCGGCGAGAGGCACGGCGGCGCGAAACTTACCGCCGAGGCGGTGACTCAGATTCGCTCTCTGGTTGCCGATGGTGCTTCTCATATTGAACTTGCGAAACAGTTTCACGTTGACCCGTCCACCATATCTGACATCAAACGGCGTAAGATTTGGCGGCACGTCCCCTAAGCCGCGAGCGGCGGATTATCCTCACCTTGAACGGGAACGGCAGCGACGCGGCGCGCGGGCACACCAATTCCGTCGCGCCGTTCCTGTTTGATTTTTTCAAGTTCGCTTGAAGTGTCCTCCAATCCGTTGCGCGTCATCAGCGTCTCGACAGACATAGCGCCTGTCTCCACGTCCGCCCGATCCTCCTGCCTCTCCTGCGCCGACCGCTCGACGCGCTCGATCTGACAATCGAAGTACGCCCGGAGGTCTTTCACCTCCGACTCCTTACCCGACAGCACGGCGGCCATGCGGACGGCGGTTTCGAGCTTCCACCTACCGGCGGCGTCCATCGGCCCCTTCGTCTTCTGTAGGCTGCGCTCGTACTCCTTGCGCGCCTGCTCGCGGGAGCGGCCCGAGACTGTCGCGTCTCCGCTGATGAGGACGTGGCGCATGAAGCACTGACCGAGGATGGCGGCGTAGTAGTGATCGCGCGTGCCGACGAACGTACCGATGTCAACGGGTTCGGTTACGTTGATCATGGGGCTTGTGTAGCCGGCAATCTTGCCGTTCGCGTCGTAGAACGGAGCACCCCACACGTAGTTGACCGCCCCCGGCGTGCGCCTGTACGCGGCCGGCTCGCGCCCCACTTCGCGCGTCTGGCCCGTCGCCGCGTCCCCCTCTTTCTTGGCCTTCGTCGGCGTCTGCGCGTTGATTACGTCCGTCGTCCTGTCGCCGGCCAGGTTGACGTTGCGCCCCATCTTCGTGTGCGCGAGGTTCACTAACTTTTGAAGCTGAATGACGGAATCGGTGACAAGCGCGCGGCGGCTGACTTCGTGTAAAAACAGTCGGCCCCCGAGGTTATAAGGGCCGAAGTCTTCCGAGACTGAGCCTTTATCAACCACGCGCCGGAGCACGGTCTGATTCTTGTCGTTCAGGTAGCACAACTCCGCTTTCTTTATCTTCGGGGCGTCGTCCGCGTCAGTCTCGGCTTCTTCGTAGAGATAAACCCCGATCTGTTTCTTCGTCTTCTCATCCGTGAAGACCCCGGCCCTGTCAGCCGTCAGGACTTCACAGTAGAAGTATTTTAGTGCTGCGCTGATGTCCGCGGGCTTCGTGATCGTAGAGCCGTCGCCGAGTAAGCCTTGCGGGAAGTAGAAGCGCAGGACGGCTACCCCTTCAAGTACGGCGGTTTCGACGGCCTCGCTCATCACCGCCAACCCGTCCCGTTCGTCCCACCACGGCGTCAGGGATTCGGAAAGCGGATCGTCGGCAGCGACACGATCCTTGCCGCGAAGAAACCACCACAACGGCGTCTGCCCCATAATGCCGCCGACGTGAATCTCCGCGACCTCGCCGATCACGTTCTCGGAGGCGAATCCGCCCTCCAAGTCGTCCATCGTCTCCTTATAGCGTTCGTAGCTGGGGATCGGCTTCTGACCAATGTACCCGTCGCCTTTCTGCCAGTGATCGCCGTCAAAAAACTTACGGGCGGTCTGCGCCGTCTTGCTGCGGCGCTCCGTGCCGAACAGGTTGACCGCATCTTCATACGTCAATTGGTCGAATGGCTTCATAGGTTCGGCCTCAATAGGTTTGGTAGCCGTAGGACTCTTCCGGCTCTTCCGGCTCGGGCAGTAGCATTTCCGCGCGGTGCGCCCCCATGCTGAGCGCAACCGCCAAGTCAATCTTTTTCGCGTACTCCCTTTTCACTATCCGAAGGCGTCTCCCCTCGTCATCAACTTTCTTGTCCGCGTTGTCTAAATGCTCCCGCAGCGTCTCGTCGCCGCCGTGGGTTATCTGCCTTTGCAGGATGGCGTCCAGCAGTTTCTTGTCAGCTTCCAAGCGGGCCGCGCCCTGCGGGAACGGGGTGTAGACGGTGACGGGCTTCTGCTTCAGCCTGCGGATCATCTGCCCCAGCAGCATCGGATCGTAAGTCAACTCGGTGACGGCATACCTCGCGCAGAGATCGCGAATGTCCCGCTCGATTGCGTCAAAGTCTAAAGGCTGACCCGCTTCTGGCACGTATGCGCGGGCGTAGCGGACGGACACGACGCCGACGCGCGAGGGGTGGCGGCTGACGATGACCGTGGCGAACGTGTCGTTACTCTCGCCCGCGTCCATCGCCAGAATGCAGGGCGTGTGGCCGTCTAGGGGCGGCAGGTTTTCTTGGCAGGCGTCCCACAGGGCGATTGAAGCGAGGAAGCGATCA
>DASPJG010000767.1:0-4531 GCA_035628755.1 Pyrinomonadaceae bacterium | reverse complement strand
GAGGACGCCGGTTCGGGCGCGCTGCTCGATCTCGGCAGGTACGGTCTGGATGAACCAGTGATCCGCGAGTCCGTCAAACAGGGCGCGGACATCGTGACGTTTAGCGGCGACAAACTGCTCGGCGCGACGCAGGCCGGGCTCGTCGTCGGTCGCCGCGCCCTCGTCGAACGCTGCCGCCGCAATCCGCTCTACCGCGCCTTGCGCGCCGACAAGCTCGCCCTCGCCGCCGTCGCCGCCACGCTCGACGCCCATGCGCGCGGCGCGACTTTCACCGAAGTGCCCGCCATGCGCATGCTCGCCGCCTCTCGCGCCGACATCGAAAAACGCGCCCGCGCCTTTCTGCGCCGCGCGCGCGCGCGTCTTGACGTCGGTGCGCTCCGGTTCGAGATCATCGCCGGAGAATCCGCCGTCGGCGGCGGAAGCGCGCCCACGACGCATCCGCCGACCGCCCTCATCGCCGTCACGCACGCGCGCGCCTCCGCCGCCGCGCTCGAAGCCGGACTCCGGCAGGCGCGCCCGCCCGTCATCGCACGCATTCTCGAAGAGCGCGTGGTGCTCGACCTGCGCACGGTCGCCGCCGAAGAGGAGCCGGAGATGCTCGACGCGCTCGCCACGCTCGCAGACGTGTGATCCGGCGTTTGTCCCCGTCAGGTAAAAATTTCCCTTGCCTCAAACCGTCTCGCCAAGCCATACTGAAGGCAGGCCGGGCGCGCTCCCGGCCATAGTTTTGCCGAACGTAATTTTGCGAGCCTGCCCCGAACGCCCCGGAAATCAAATCTTGAAAAGTTCCAGCACCTATCTACTCAAGCTGCTCTACATATTCGTCGCGCTGTTTCTGCTCGCGGCGTTAGTGCTGCAAACCCTGTCGAGCGCGGGCAGGCTCCCGGCGACGCTCCCGCCGGGCGTGCCTACGATTGTCTCGGTCGCCGCGCTCATGCTCGCCCTCGGCGTGCTGCTGCGCCGTCTCTGGCTCATCGACCGCCTGCTCACGCGCCAGCACCCGCAACGCGCGACGCAAATCTTCCCCGATCATCCCGTGCGCGAAGTGCTGCAAATGCAGGAGGCCGAACAGGAACGAAGCGACAGAATCTCGCTCATGTCGCACGAACTGCGCACGCCCATCACGAGCATCAACGGTTTCGCAGAGTTGCTCATGGGCGACGAGAGCGTCTCCGGCGAGGCGCGCGAGTTCGCCGAAATCATCCACACCGAAGCCCAACGCCTCTCCCAGATGATCAACACCGTCCTCACCGAAGTCCAACTCGCGGAAGACACCGCGACAAGCGAAAATTCGTAAACCATTGAAAAGCCGTAAATCGTGAATCGTCAATCGTGAATAGAAAGAAAACTGCTTTCTCTATTCACGATTTACGATTCACGATTGACGGCTTTTACTGTTTGTTGATTGTGCCCCGGCAGGTGGGTGCTTTGCAGTGGCAACGCTTGTCGTTGGAATGGAGGGTGGTCACGTAGTCGAGCGTGATCTCTTCGCCGGGGTGGATGTCTCTGAGCGCCATGAAGAGGATGTGGCCGTGCGTGATGCGCATGTAGGAGTTGGGCGCGCAGGAGTGGTTGATATAGTGAGTGCCGTTGCCGCCGCGGCTGCCGTCCAGACTCCAGTATGAATTGATGGCGCAGATGCGCAGCTTACGTCGCCCGCGCGCACGCCGCGCCACTTCCGCACGCGAAATCCGCTCGCCCGCATATTCCGCGATCTTCCGGCCTTTGCGAAAGAAGGCGGTCGCAAAGCACCCTCTGCCGTCAATCTGCGACGGCCTGACGGCGAGGCCGTGGGCGAGTTTCATAGGGAGACTGTCAGTAGTCCGTGATCAGTTGTCAGTTGCATGCGGCAATCACGCGAGTTGCTAAAGATTGAATTGAACAACTGACCACGGGCTACGGACTACTGCCGACTTACTTGAGTTGAAAACTGCGCGCGATGGAGTCGGTCTGGTTACGCAGGAGCGTGAGTATGGAGCGCGCTCCGTTGAAGTGCAGGACGTAGATCGTGCGGTTGTCGGCTTGCAGGTAGTAGATGCGCCCGATCATGGCCTTGCCGCCGCCCGTGTACTCGTAGGCGGAGGTCACGCCGTTGATGCGCCCGGTGAACTTCTCCTCTTTGCCCTCGACGTAGCCGGGCTGAAAACGCAGTTTCAGATCGTGGTCGCGGCGGGCGAGGTCGGCGGCGGTCGTCCCGGCGTCAACCACTTCCTTGCGGATGCGCAGGAGTCCGTCGCTGCGGTCGCCGTAGATGAACTCCGTGTGATTGTGAACGCTGTCGGGGCGCGTCACTGCGCGCCACTTCGCGTTGGGCAGTTCGAGAGTGTATTCGAGCCGCTCGTTGGTGTACTTCCGTGCCCCTTCCTCTTGCGCCGACGCGGGGAGGACGAGCAGGAGCGCGCAGGTGATGAGAATGGTCAAGCGTCGCATATTTTGAAACTTCACTCCTAAATGTATTTGGTCGCCGTTGATTCGTGTGTGGTTGCGCTCTCGCGAGCGTTTGAAAGGTAAGTCTAAACGTTCGGACACTTAGGTCAGATGCCGCCCGTCTTGCGTGGTGTTGCCCGCGCCGCGCGCTTCAAACGGCGGTGGCCGTGGCAATCGCGGCTCGCTGCGCGACGAAAAGCTCTTCCAGCCCGACGCCTGCCAGCGCGAGCAGTTCGTCCATTTCGGCGCGCGTGTAAGGCTCGCCTTCAGCCGTGCCCTGCACTTCGATGAAGCGATTATCGCCCGTGCAGACGACGTTCATGTCAACGGCGGCGCGCGAGTCTTCGTCGTATTTCAGATCGAGCAGGGGCGTCCCGTCAACTATCCCGACGCTCACGGCGGCCACCTCGCCCTTGAAAGGCGGGCGCGTGATTTTGCCCGCGCGCTGCAACTTGTGGCACGCCAGCGCGCACGCCACATACGCGCCCGTGATCGAGGCGGTGCGCGTGCCGCCGTCGGCTTGCAGCACGTCGCAATCAACCATCAGAGTGCGTTCGCCGAGGCGTGCGAGATCGATGACGGCGCGCAAGCTGCGCCCGATGAGCCGCTGAATTTCGTGTGTACGCCCGGAAGGGCCGCCGCGTCCCGTCTCGCGCTGCGTGCGCTGGGTCGTGGCGCGCGGCAGCATCGCATATTCCGCCGTCAACCAGCCCTGCCCGCTGTTACGCCGGAAGCGCGGCACGCTCTCTTCGAGCGTCGCGGTGCAAATGATGCGCGTTGCGCCCATCTCGATGAGCGCGGAGCCTTCGGCATAGGGCATGAAGTGCGGGGTGATGCGCAGGGCGCGCAACTCGGCGGCGCGCCGCCCGTCCGTGCGCGTGTATGTCGTCTTAAGCGGGGTGAAGCTCATCGTGTCCCCAAACCTCCACGGCCTCCAGTCGCGTCGGCGCGCTGCCTAAAAATCGCTCTGCGACGCGCGCGAAACGCTCCTCTGCGTCCGTCACGTAAAAGTGGTCGAGATCATCGCATAAACGACGTTCGCGCGCACGCTCTTTGAGCAGACGCCCCGTCGCCGTGTCGAACCTGCGACGGCGCAAACGCCCTCGTTCGAGCGCGGCCTCGACGCTCCCGGCGGTCGCCTCGCCGGAGTCGATCAAACGCACCTGCTCGCCCACCGTCTCCTGTATCACGCGCCGCAAAATCGGGTAGTGCGTGCAACCCAAGACAAGCGCATCCACGCGCCCGCCGCCCAAGTCCGCCAGATATTCCGCGGCCACCTTGCGCGCCACGTCCGTCTCCGCCCAGCCCTCTTCGGCCAGCGAGACGAAAAGCGGGCACGCGCGCTCAAACACTTCCGCCTCCGGCGCGAGTTCCCTGATGGCGCGCGCGTATGCGCCGCTGCGCACCGTCGCCTCCGTGGCGATCACGCCGATCCGCTTGCCCTCCGACGCCTCGACCGCCGCCCGCGCGCCCGGCTCGATCACGCCGACAACCGGGACACGCACGCTCGCGCGAACGACCGGCAACGCCAACGCCGACGCCGTGTTGCACGCCACGACTAGCAACTTCACGCCGTGGGCTTCGAGAAAACGCGCGTTCTCCACGGCGTAACGCTCGACGGTCGCTAACGACTTCGTGCCGTAAGGCACGCGCGCCGTATCGCCCAGATAGACGAAACGCTCCTGCGGCAATTGTTCGTGCAGCGCGCGGTAAACCGTCAGCCCGCCCACGCCGCTATCGAATATTCCGATTGGCAGATCAGGATTCAACTTGATTATCACCCTACCCGAACACGAACGGCGCGGCGAATGGTAGCACATGCGTCGCGCCGTTCACCCGGCTTAGAGCGTTTCACACGGGCGCGCCGAGGCGGTCGCCCGGGGTGCGTGAGCCGCGCCGCAACAGCCTGTCCAGCCCCCACTCGCCGCTGCCCGCGACCGAGAAAAAGAGGAACAGGAAGCAATAGAGCACGGCCAGTTCGCCCCGGTTCTGGAGCGGCCAGAAGCCGCCCGGCGCGTGCGCCTGAAAGTAGGCCACGGCCATCATCCCCGACAGGATGAAGGCCACGGGGCGCGTGAACAGTCCGAGCAGGAAGAGCAGGCCG
>DASPJG010000766.1:0-6383 GCA_035628755.1 Pyrinomonadaceae bacterium | reverse complement strand
CACCCCGATGTTGCTGCTCGCCATGTGAAAATGGATGCCGAAGATGGAGTCGCGCGGCAGCGTCCCGATGGCCGCAACGAGCGTTTCAAGCGCGTCCGGCGTATCGACGGGGATGCCGAAGCGCGAACCGACCGTAGGAGTGCGAAGGCGCACGCCGACGATCTTCGCTTGCAGTTCCTTCCGGTCAATGCTCGCGACCACGCGCCGCAGGTCTGCGAGCGAATCGCAGAAGACGGCGTGGATGGGCGAGGTGGGCAGCAAGCCCTGCGGCCACCATTTGCCGGGGCCGTTCAAGATTACCTGTTCCGGCTTGAATCCCGTTTTGAGGGCTTTCTGGACTTCGAGCAAGCTGATGGCTTCGGCCAGAAAGTTTGATTCCAACGCGAGCTTAATCAAACGCGCGTCGGGATTGGTCTTGATGCTGTAAGCGTTCGTGACGTTGATTGTCGAAGAAGTAAGTTTGTCGGCTTGCCGCGCGGCGCGCGCGAAAAGGTCGGCGGCAGTGCTTTCGAGAAAGAGAAAAGAAGGCGTCTCCATTTCCGCGAAGTCGAAAGCGCCGAGGTCGGATATGAACGAAGCGGGCACGGTCGGAGCCGTGGCCGCTACGGCGTTGTCAGTTTCGGCGTGATGGCCGTTACCGTTGCCATTCCCGTTGCCATTCCCGTTACCGTTCGCAGTGCTGCTGCTCTCAAGTATGTGCAACTTGTGCAGGCGTTCGGCCAGAGCGAGCGTGCCCGAGGGATGCTTTAAAGAGTGGCCGATGCCGCCGGGGTACGGCTCCGGCAAACTCGGCAGGGGAAACTGCGAACGCACCGGCACTTCCAGCACGACGCGCGTGAACTCTTCGGAGGCGGGCGTCTCCGGTCTGGCGGGAGGAACGCCCGTTGCGCTCTCGACCAACAGCGCGGGCAGGTTATGCCCCGCGAGAGTTGAGCCGTAAATCCAAGCCGGGAATCTGGGGTTGCACTCCAGCAGCCACAACAGCCCGCCCGTGTCGCGCACCATCTCCAGTTCCGCGCCGCCCGTCCAGTTCAAATCCCTGACCATCTTCTTGAGCGGCGCGGCGAACTCCACGGGCACTTCCGTCACGTCTCCCGCCCAAGTTTTGCCCTCCTCCGTCAACTCGCGCTTGCGCATGTAGACGGAACCGACGAGTTCACCGCGATACGCGCTGAAACACACAGACTCTTCGTAGCCCGAAACATGCGTCTGTAGAAACAGCCGCTCGGTTGACCACGCGCGGGCGAGCAACGTCCGCACTCTCTCGAACGTGTCCCAACTAGCCGTGCGGACGGCTTCGTAATAGGGGCCTTTGAGCCAGACTTTCCAGCCGTGCTGGCGACAGAAAGCGTGCAATTCCCAATCGGGAGTTTCGGTTGACATGTAGGTGGGGATGCGCACGGGCAACCCTACATGCGCCTCTACCGCCGGTTTGCTGATCTTTCGCAGAGCCCCCGTCGGAGGCGTCAGAAGGTTCGGGTGGCCTTCGGGAAAGACCGAGGCCAGCCACATGAGTTCCAAATCGACGCCGGAAATCCAGAGCGCGCCTGAGTCCAGCACCTCCCTGATCTCGGCGGCGTACCCATCGAGGTTCAACTCGTCCCACGGCCTTTGCAGCCACAGTTCGTCAAAGTCCGCCCAGTGAATTCCCGAGCAGCGATTGGAGTATTCCACGCCGACCAATGTGGCATCGGGATAAGCAGCGCGCAGCGAGCGCGCCACCCCGATGCCCGGTTGCGGGTTGGTTCCGCTATATAGACCGCTGATGTAAATTTTCATATTTCCTTCACTCGTAATTGATCCATGTTTGAAGACAAAAGTCCCCGCTCTACAGTTTTCGACGGCTCACGGACTCCCTGCCGCGGATATTCGTCCAGTTAAAGATAAAAGGTAGTGAGGGTAGTCGGTTTCAACGCGCCCCGCAAACACCTTCCCGCCTTCAAGTCCGACTAGCTAAGTATCGAAGCGCGCATATCACTCTGCTGGTAACCGACCGGCAAGCACTTTTCTAAAACATCGAAAGGTGACCAACTTGACTCAATCCACTTGCGTTAATTTTAGATAATTTAAATAAATAACAGGGTCGCGGGCATCCTGTCTGTACGGCTATGTACAGACCGATCCCGTTCAAAACCGTTTAAACTCCGCGGACGAACAACTTTCTCAGAGAGCAAATGAAGACAAACTTTATTAACCAGAAGATGCTCCCTCTCTTGGTCGAGCCTGATGAGCGCGTCGAAAATCGTTCCGACGACGGGCAAATCTTCCGCCTCAGTCTCGAACGCGACGACATCCGCGACAAGCTTCTCGAACACGGCGCGCTGCTCCTGCGCGGCTTCCCTGCTCTCGATCCGCCCGCCTTCGCCGAGTTCGTGCGCCGATTTTCCGGCAGGACGCCGCTCAGTTATGCCGGGGGCGCATCTCCGCGCACCAATCTGGGGGACGCCGTTTACACCTCTACCGAGTACCCCGGACATTACACGCTCTCGCTCCACAACGAAATGTCCTACACCTCGCGCTGGCCTCGACACCTTTTCTTTTATTGCGCGGTAGCGCCGGAGCAAGGCGGGGAAACCCCACTCGCGGACAGCCGCCGCGTGCTCAAAAGGATTGACGCGAAGGTCGTCGAGGAATTCAAGAGTAGAAAAATCAAGTATGTCCGAAATTTGCACGGCGGGTCGGGGACAGGCTACTCGTGGCAAGAGGCTTTTGAGACGGAAGATCGGACGGTGGTTGAAAATTTGTGTCGCGAGGCGTGCATCAATTGGACGTGGAGGGCTGACGGCGGGGTGAGACTGACCGAAGTGCGCCCCGCCACCGCCGTCCACCCGTTGACGGGCGAAGAGGTCTGGTTCAATCAGGCGGAAGGCTTTCATCCGAGCGCGTCGGCAGACGCGGAACTCAGCACCACCCTGAGAGAAGACGAACTGCGGCTGAACGCCTTTTACGGCGACGGCGGTTCGCTCTCTCTGCCAGCCCTCGAACACATACGCGAGGTGACGCGCGCGGAGGCGGCGTTCTTTCCCTGGCGCGCGGGCGACATCCTCATCGTTGACAACATGCTGGCATGTCACGGGCGCATGCCCTTCACAGGCGCGAGGAAAGTTCTCCTTGCGATGACCTGAGATGAATTTAATTCCCTTCCTCGCGGTTGGCCGCTTCAGGCGGACGTGCTTGCCCATAGGGCGGGAGCCGAGGCGCGATTAACGGCGGGGGTCGGGATGCGCTTCCTGAATTCGTCTGTGAAGCTGCCGTCCACCCTGATGCTGCACGTCAATCCCACGCCCGCGTCCGTCCCGTGAAACTGATTCACCGTGTCAAACCATGCGCTGTAAGATTCGACGTAGCGTTTCTCGCCCGTCTCGTGATTGAGCATGTAAAACGGTTTGTTGAGGTTCGTCCTGAACCAGATGAACTCGTGGCACACGTCCGTGCTCACGTGATCACGATGGGCGGGGACAGGCCGCTGCACGTCGTCGTACATGATGAGCATCCTGCCCGTCGCCTTGAAGGGCAGCGTCGCGATGAAATCCATCAAGAGCGAGAACTCGCCGCTGGCTGGCGTCGGTTCCCAGATGTCCGTCCGGTCGAGATCGAAATAACTGTCGGGAAAACGTGACTGTGCCAGATAGATCATGCGCGAACCCGGTCTCTCCGGGCTTGAGTCATTGAGCCTGAAAGGGCCGGTGTAAAACTGTAAGTCGGCCTGCGAATTGATGTGTTGTTTCACCCGTTGCGTGATGTAGTCGTCCAGAGACTTTAATCTTTCCACGTCAATGAACTCATCGAACGACTTATAACACGGGTAGCTAATGCGCGAATCAAACGCCTCGCCCGGCTGCCTGTCGGACACATTATCGTGCGACTCCTTACCAGCCGCTTTTAAGGATTCTGCGCCCACACCTTCCCCCACCTGCAATCTCCGCATTATGTGTTTCCCCCTGGCGAGTTAAATAATATCGAAAACGACGGTAAAGCAAAAATTACTATTCGTCTATCCGTGAGAGTTCCGGGTAACCTCCTCATAGGGTGTCATTTAAGCATAAACCTTGAGAGTTGCGCTTCAAATCAAACGCTGGCTTCATGAGTTTGTCAATAAGTCGGAGGACTGGAAAGCCGGGGTGGCATTGCCGCTTACTCCGTTGTTGCGCCGGGTCTAAGCCTGAAAAGTATATACTTCCGGGGCGGCACTGTGGCCGAAACGCTCGCAAAGCCGCACCTTAAATTGTTTTCCCGACTTATGATCGGAACCCCGATTTTAACTCCGCGAAATAATCCTGAAAGGCGCAAACGCTTGGCCGTGCTGTTGCTGCTGGTTACGTTAGTGCTCATGGGTCTGCTGGTCGCCGCCTGGTTTGCCATCACGCAGCCGTTGATGTCCGGCGGGGCGGCCAGCGATAGCAAGCCGCTCGTAGATGCCGCGCGGCTCGAAGCGCATGTGCGTATGTTGTCCGAAACACTCACCCCGCGCGACGAGGGGCATCCCGAAAACCTTGACCGTGCCGCCGCCTATCTGCGTCAGGAGTTTGAACGCGCGAAGGCCGCCGTCGTGTCGGAGCAGCCCTTCGAGGCGGGAGGGCAAACTTACCGCAACGTGATCGCCTCGTTCGGCCCGCGTACTAATGAACTCATCGTGGTCGGGGCACACTATGACACGGCTGGCGCGCTTCCCGGCGCGGACGATAACGCGAGCGGTGTCGCGGGGTTGATCGAGTTGGCTTATCTGCTCGGCAGAACGCCGCCGACCGCGCGCGTCGAGTTGGTGGCCTTCGCTCTGGAAGAGCCGCCCTACTTTCGCTCCCCGCTGATGGGCAGCGCAGTCCACGCCGCTTCGCTCAGGTCGCAGGGCTTCGCCGTGCGCGCTATGCTCTCGCTGGAGATGATTGGCTACTTCAGCGACCAGCCCGACAGCCAACAGTACCCCTTCTCTCTCCTCAAAGCCTTTTATCCATCGCGGGGGGATTTTATCGCCATCGTCGGGAAGCTGGATCAGGGCGGGACGGTGCGGCGCGTAAAGAAAGCGATGACGGAAGCGTCGCCGCTTCAGGTCTATTCCATCAACGCGCCGCGATTGATTCCCGGCGTAGACTTCTCCGATCACCTGAATTACTGGAATGAGGGCTACGACGCGCTGATGATTACCGACACGGCTTTCTACCGGAATCCGCATTACCATACTTCCGCGGACACGCCCGAAACTCTCGACTACGAACGAATGGCGTCGGTCGTGCAGGGAGTTTACGCGGCGGTGCTCTCTTTAGCGAATTGATCCGGTAAAGAGAGCAGGCCGCTCGGTAAAATTCGATTTAGCGTCTGGGCGTGATCTTCCAGAGTTCCCCGTCAGACTCATCCGTGACCACGTAGAGCGCGCCGTCGAGACCCTGACGCACGTCGCGCACCCGCTGCCCACGATCCATCAGCAGGTGTTCTTCGCCCGTGACGCGATTGTCTTTGATGACCAGCCGCACGAGCCGTTTCTCCACCAGACCGCCGATGAAGAGGCTGCCGCGCCACTGCGGAAAAGCGTCGCCCGTGTAGAACTGTGCGCCCGAAGGGGCGATCACCGGGTCCCAGTAATAGACCGGCTGCTCGTAGCCTTCGCGCGCCGTGACCGCGCCCGGGATCGGCTCGCCCGAATACTCTTCGCCGTAGGTGACGAGCGGCCAGCCGTAATTCTTACCACGCTCGATCAGGTTCACTTCGTCGCCGCCCTTCGCCCCGTGCTCCACCGTCCACAGCCGCCCCCGTTCGTCGAATGCCGCCGACTGAACGTTTCGATGTCCGAGGTCCCAGATTTCTGGCAGTGCGCCGGCTTTCCCGGCGAAAGGATTATCAGCGGGCGCGGAGCCGTCGGGGTTGATGCGAATGATCTTGCCGAGATGGCTGTCTAGCTGCTGCACTTTCGGGCGGTTCGGTCTGTCGAAGCGGTCGCCGAGCGTGATGTAGAGCATTCCGTCCGGCCCGAAAGCGAGCCTTGAGCCGAAGTGCAGGCCGTTGTTGTAAGTTGGCAGGGCGCGGAAAATGACCCGGACTTGTTCGAGATTGCGACGGTCTTCGGTTAACCTGCCGCGCGCTACACTCGTCCCGCTCCCGCCCTCGCGCTGCTCCGCGAAACTCCAGAAGATGGTGCGATCTCGCGCAAAATTCGGACTGAGGGCAACGTCGAGAAGCCCACCTTGCCCGCGCGCCGTGATCGGCGGCAGGCCGCCCTGCCCGCTCGCGGCTGACACGCCGCCCGCGCCGACCGGCAGCAGCCCGCCAATCGGCTGCCCGACCTCACCTTTAGCCGAAACGATGCGCAGCCGCCCCGACTTTTCCGTGATCAGCAGATCGCCATCGGGCAGCGGCTCGACCGCCCACGGCCTCTCTAAGCCTTTCGCCAA
>DASPJG010000765.1:0-4713 GCA_035628755.1 Pyrinomonadaceae bacterium | reverse complement strand
CCCGAAAGTCGTCGTGCGGCGGGGGCGATTGTGTTCATCCTGCCCGCGCGCCTTGGAGATAATTATTAAATGGCTGCGGGAAGGGAAATCGATCCCGCTTATTGCCGCCCTCGGCGCGGCGGCCGACGAACTGCGTCACATTCCAAGCGGTACACTCGGGGGGAGGTACGCACCCGAATCATACTAGCATCGGGGTGTTGAGTCCAAGGTTTTGATGTGCGAAACCCGCCGATGTGAGCGCCGAATTAAAACTTTACGACTCTTTTTTCCGCGGGGCGGGCCGCCCGAAAGTCCCTCCCGGCCGGCGAACCGAGGGCCGCCGGCCGCAATCTAATTGCGCTCGACTTGCCACGCCGGTTGGCGTATATTGGCGCGGCACTCGTCCCGCCGTTTGAATTAATTTCGTCGATTCGCGCGCGGGCCGGTGCTTTCGCCTCACGCAATTTCGCGAAAAAAAATCTTGTTGCAAGTGTGAAACAGCGTTCCATTCTTGCGCCGTTCGTGCTATACTCCCTGTCGCCTTCCAGAAGGGACACGAACTTTAAGCGCAGGAAGAGAGGACGCGAAGAAAGTGATAGGCACAATGGCTGACGGCAAACTGGGCGCGGATCGCGGCAAGGCGATTGAGAACGCCCTCGCCAACATCGAAAAGAAATTCGGCAAGGGTTCGATCATGCGCCTCGGCGAGCGCGAAGTGGCCGACGTGCAGTCGATCTCGACCACCTCGCTCTCGCTCGACGCGGCCATCGGCATCGGCGGCGTCCCGCGCGGGCGCGTCGTGGAAATCTACGGGCCGGAGTCGTCGGGCAAGACGACGCTCGCCCTCCACATCGTCTCCGAGGCGCAGAAGGTCGGCGGCGTCGCCGCCTACATCGACGCCGAGCACGCGATGGACGCGGAGTACGCCGGCAAGCTGGGCGTCAGCGTCGACGATCTGCTCATCTCGCAACCCGACTCGGGCGAGCAGGCGCTGGAAATTTGCGAGGCGCTCGTGCGCTCGAACGGCGTGGACGTGATCGTGATCGACTCGGTCGCCGCGCTCGTCCCGCGCGCCGAACTAGACGGCGAGATGGGCGACTCGCTCCCCGGCCTGCAAGCGCGGCTCATGTCGCAGGCGCTCCGGAAGCTGACGGCCATCGTCGCTTCGTCGAACACCACGCTCATCTTCATCAACCAGATTCGCGAGAAGATCGGCGTCATGTTCGGAAGCCCTGAGACGACGACCGGCGGCCGCGCGCTCAAGTTCTACTCGTCGCTCCGCCTCGACATCCGCCGCATCGGCGCGATCAAGGACGGCGACCGCGTGGTCGGCAACCGCACGAAGGTCAAGGTGGTGAAGAACAAGGTCGCCCCGCCGTTCCGCGAGTGCGAGTTCGACATCATGTACGGCGAGGGCATCTCGCGCGAGGGCGACCTGCTCGACCTGGCCGTGGCGAACCGCATCGTCGAAAAGAGCGGCGCGTGGTTCTCCTACAAGGGCGAGCGGTTGGGTCAGGGCCGCGAGAACTCGAAGCAGACCCTGAAGGACGACGCCTCGATGTTCGCGCGCATCAACAACGACGTGCGCGCGGCGCTCGGCCTGCCCGCCCTCGCGACGGCCGCAGAGGCCGCGACTGAAGCGGTCGAGGAGAAGGCCGAGAAGGCTTCCTCCAAGAAGTAAACCAGAAACCCGAACGCGCAAACGTCAGCCGCGCGGCGCGCGGGCCTTCCCCACGGTCGAAGGCCCGCGCGCCGCGCGGCTGAACTTTTGTTTGTACGGACTACTTTTGTGTGCCCGAACTTTTTTGCGGCCGCGGCGCCTTTACAGTTCGCGGCCGCATCGGTCTTTACAGTCGCGCGCGCGCCGCCGCATAATTCGCCGCGCTGTCTTCGGCACGGAAACTCAGGATGGAAAAGTCGCTTCTCATCAAAGGCGGGACGCTCGTCACCGCTGACGCGGACGACACTGTCGCGACGGGCGATCTGTTGATCCGCGACGGGCGCATCGTCTCCGTCGGCGAACCGAACTCGTCGGCCGACGACGTTATCGACGCGCGCGGCTGCGCGGTGCTGCCGGGCTTCGTGCAGACGCACGTCCACCTCTGCCAGACGCTCTTCCGCGGCGCGGCCGACGACCTGCCGCTCATCGACTGGCTGAAACGTCGCGTCTGGCCGATGGAGGCCGCGCACACGCCCGCGAGCCTTCGCGCCTCAGCGCGCCTCGGCGTCGCCGAGTTGATCAAGGGCGGCACGACCTGTGCGCTGACGATGGAGACCGTCAACCACACGCGCGAGGTCTTCCGCGTGGTCGAGGAGTCGGGCTTCCGCGCGACCGTCGGCAAGTGCATGATGGACGGGGGCGACGACGTGCCCGCGGCGCTGCAAGAGGAGACCGAAGATTCGATCGGCGAGTCGCTCGCGCTGCTCGAAGAGTGGCACGGCCGCGCCGGGGGTCGCCTGCGCTACTGCTTCGCGCCGCGCTTCGCCGTCAGTTGCACGCTCGCGCTGCTCGAACGCGTCGCGCGGCTCGCGCGGGAGCGCGGCGTCGTCATACACACGCACGCCTCGGAGAACACGACGGAGATCGAGATGGTCGAGAGCGCGACGGGGATGCGGAACGTTCAGTACCTCGCATCGCTCGGACTGGCCGCGCCCAACGTCGCGCTCGCGCACTGCGTCCACCTCGACGACGAAGAGTTAGACACGCTCGCGCGAACCGGCACGCACGTCCTGCACTGCCCTTCGTCGAACATGAAGCTCGGCTCAGGCGTCGCGCCCGTCGTCGAGATGCTCAAGCGCGGCGTCAACGTCACGCTCGGCGCGGACGGGGCGCCCTGCAACAACCGCCTGGACATGTTCACGGAGATGCGCGCGGCCGCGCTGCTCCAAAAGGTCTCGCACGGCGCCGACGCGCTGCCCGCGCCACGCGTGCTCCGCATGGCGACGATTGACGGCGCGCGCGCTCTCGGAATTGAGGACGAAGTCGGGAGCCTCGAAGCGGGCAAGCGCGCCGACGTGACGGTCGTCGATCTCTCGCGCCTACACCTGACGCCGTGCCCCGACATCGTCTCGGCGCTCGTCTACGCGGCCACGCCGGCGGACGTGCAGACGGTCGTCATCGACGGCCGAGTCGTCTTGCGCGATGGCGAGTTAACGACGATGGACGAAGGCGAAGTGAGACGCGAAGCCCAGTCGGAAGCCGCGTCGCTCTTCGAGCGCGCTCTGAAAGTTTGAACGGCTGGGGTGATCGCTCGCCCTGAAAACCTGAGGACGGAAGTTTACGCAGGGCGAGCGAAACACTTTCCGACTTTTGAAAAGCGTGGAAACTTTCCGCGCGGAAAGTGGAAAACTTTTTGATGTATTGATTGTCGGGGAAGGGAAACGCGACCGTTTCTGTGAGTTGTTGCCCGCAAAAGCGTGTGCCAGCTCAAAGGTTGCGAGACGGGGGGCGCCTCGGCGTTTGAGCTGGCACTGGCGGGCGTCTAAGTTCGGTCTTAGGACGTGTGTCTTGCGACTTGTCGGCCGTGGCGACCGGCCACATCCTTTAACGGGCAGGATTATACACTTCTTCGCAAAACTGTCAACGCTTTTTTGTGACTTAATCGACAAAAGAACCGCGCTCCCGCTGTGGTTGACAGCAAATTCAACTACTCCCTATACTTCGGGTCTCCGGCGGCGCAAGAAGTCACCGCGGCTAGGTAGCTCAGTTGGTAGAGCACCTGACTGAAAATCAGGGTGTCGGCGGTTCGATTCCGTCCCTAGCCATCAATCGAAGCAAAGAGTTACGGGCAGCCCGCAAGCTGCCCGTTTTGCTTTGTGTGCCTACAGTGGGCCAAACGGCGCGAACTCTGCCGCGCGGTAAGACGCGCAACGTACTTCCTAACTTCTCAGCAGGAGCCTGTCGCAACCCGGGGATTAGGTGTCGAGCACCGCCCCTTTTTTCTTGAGCGGCCAGGGCGGTCGTGATTTAATGCGCCCCGCGCACGACGCACGATAGCCTCCTCGTACCTGAAAGGCCGACCGGCAAGTTTAAGAGATGCGAGGCGGTGGTTAACGTTTCTGTCTCGCCGGCGATTACCTGCGCGCTCAGAAGGTCGGGCCCCCGCCGTTTGATGATCTAGCGAAGCTGGAAACGATAAGGAGTGAGCAATGACGGACGAGCACAGGCCCAAGCACGACGAGAAGTCAGACCGCATACTGGCGTGGCTCTACGAGCACCGCGGCGAGTTCGAGCGGGAGGGTGTGAGCGAACAGTCTCTGGCGTCGGCTGTCGGCCTCGACGAGCAGGAGGCGCGCGCGGCCGTGGATCGGTTGGAGAACCGCGAGGCGGTCGCACGAGTACCGCGGCATGACGCGCCGGGGAACTTCACGCTCCAGCCTGCGCGCGGCTGGGCCGACATCAGCGACGAACTCGGCAAAGGGTCGAAGGCGTAGACCACGGCCGCGCCTCTCGTCTCTTGTTCCGACCTCTTTATAGTCGCACAGGTCGCGGCCGGACGGGCCGCCGCGCCGAGAGGCGGTCTTCGCGAACGCATTTCAACCGCGCCCCCGACGCCGTCGCGCTGGTGCTTTCAACGCCGATCAAAAAACCATCGGGCGTCCGGTAAGGACGCCCGATGGTTTTTAGTGGGACGCTAATCTGTCGGGCTCGGGCGGTAGATTCTTTCTCGCGAGCCTCCTCAGAATTACTCTGCCGACGCGTACCCGCTGGTGTCGAAGACGATGAGGCCGAAG
>DASPJG010000764.1:0-4469 GCA_035628755.1 Pyrinomonadaceae bacterium | reverse complement strand
GGGGCATCAGCCGACGAAGCCGTCCCTTGCGTCTGCGGCGCGGCGGGTTGGTCGTTCGGCGTGTTGCCGCGAGACATCAAAAACGCGACGAGTCCGAACCCGAGGAGCGCGGCGAGCACGCCGACGATCAGAGTCTTCTGCTGGTTTCTTTTGCGCATGAGACCTTAACTTTACTACGCCCGCCGCTCGAAAAGCGGCGGGCGTGTGCGAACGATGCGGGATGATTCGGTGAAGGCTGTAACGCTTTTCAGGATTCAGCCGGCGGGAGGTTGACGAGTTCGCTGATCCTCGCGCGCACCGCGCTGGTCAACAGGGTTACTTCTTCTTGATTGTAGTTGGCCGCGCGGAAGGCGTCGCTGATCTGCTTATCGCTCAGGCGTGACAACAGCCCTGCGATCCACTGCACGTCGCCCACCGTGATGTCTTCAAAGATGTCCTGCTTCTTGCCGCCGTAGTGGAAGAAGACCCGATCCTTGTGGACGTGATCCACGAACTTCGATTCGGCGTAGTCTTCCGGGTTGTTACGGCTGCGCTTGAGCGCCCAGAGCGGCCCGCTGCCGATCTTGCCGAACGTCGCGCCCAGATCGCTGACGATGTAGTGGAGTTCGCTCTGCCCCTCCGGGGTCACGACATGGAGGATGCCGTTGTTGTCGTCCTTGATGTCCCAGTTGTTCAGCAGGAGCATCATCACTTTCAAGCCCTGAAACTCGCGCTTGCCGGCGAAGGGGTTGTCCTCCCACAGCCACGGGTCGAGCCGCTTCACGTCTTTTGAACGCCCCTCGAACCTCACATTTGCGTAAGTGCCTTTCGGCGTGCCCGGGATGTTCACGCTCGGTTCGAGGTAGGCGAGTTCCGTGACGTAGCCCACCGCCCACAGCAAGCGCACGGCGGCGGCCTCCGACTGCGCTTCGTTGCTGACCTTCGCCACCCACTCGCGCCCCGCCGCATCGCGCACGCGATACTTCTCAGAGAAGCCGCCTTCAACCTTCTCGATCAAGGTGAGGCGCGACACGTCCGGCTTCCCGGTCTCGCCGCCCGAACCGAGAAACAGGTCGCGCGAGGCGATGTCCGTAGGCTCGCGCCACATGATGGGCGTGCCCGCCGGCATCGGCTTCTTTTCCTTCTTCGATTTCTGGACGGCCAAAGCCGTCGTCGAGAGTCCGAGCGCGATGAAAACGAAAGCAACCATCAACGCTCGCAGTTTATTCTGTCTAAACATGGAGTAGCACCCTCCGGCAAATAAGTTTTAGCGTCCCGGCCTAAAGCGGAACGTTCATGAAATAGAGTTGGCTGTCGAATCTCTCTTCGCCCTCGGCTGGCTGGATGCGCTCGTAAGAGCCATCGGGCGAAAGCTTGCGCGCCTTCACGTTGTCGCGCAGGTAGGCGGCCAGAATCACTTCCTTCAAATGACGCCGCAGGCTCGCGTCGTGAACGGGCGCGACGACTTCGACGCGCCGGTTGAGATTGCGCGGCATCCAGTCGGAACTGCCCGTGTAGAACTCTTCCTCGCCGCCATTGGCGAAATAATAGACGCGGCTGTGTTCGAGGAAACGACCGACGACGCTGCGCACCGTGATCTTCTCTGAAAGCCCCTCGACGCCGGGGCGCAGCATGCAGACGCCGCGCACGATCAAGTCAATGCGGACGCCCGCCTGCGACGCGTCGTAGAGCGCGCGGATGATTTCGATGTCGGCCAGCCGGTTGATCTTGATGACCATGCGCGCGGGGCGACCGGCGCGCGCGTGCTCGGCCTCGCGTTGGATCAGCGCGAGCATCCGCTCGCGCATGTTGACGGGCGCAACCATCAACTGCCGGTACTCTTTCTGCCGCGAGTAGCCGGTCAGGTAGTTGAAGAGTTCGGAAGCGTCCGCGCCAATATCTTCGTCGGCGGTGAAGAGTCCGAGGTCTGTGTAGGCGCGCGAGGTATCGGGGTTATAGTTGCCCGTGGCGATGTGGACGTAGCGACGCATCGAGTCGTCTTCGCGGCGCACGACGAGCGCGAGCTTGCAGTGGGTCTTGAGTCCCATCAGCCCGTAGACGACATGGACGCCCGCTTCTTCGAGCCGCTGCGCCCACTCGATGTTGTTCTCCTCGTCGAAGCGCGCCTTGAGTTCGATGATGGCCGTTACCTGCTTGCCCTGCTCGCTCGCCTCGATGAGCGATTGCGGGATGGGCGAGTTATGGCCTGTCCGGTAGAGACAAATCTTGATGGCCGCAACGTTTTCGTCGTGCGCCGCCGCCGCGATGAAATCAGTGACCGGGGCGAACGAAGTGTAAGGATGATGCAGGAGAATGTCCTGCTCGCGGATCGCGTCGAAGATGGAGAGACGCGGGCGGCGCAGCGCGGCGGGCGTGCGCGGCTGGAAGGGCGCATCCTTCAAATCAGGCCGGTCGAGTTTGTAGAGCTTCATCAAGTCGGTCACGCTGAGCGCGCCGCCTACGCGGTACACGTCTTCAGGTTCGACGCCGATGGACTGCGTGAGATACTGCGCCATGTCGGCGGGCATCGCCTCGGCCACTTCGAGGCGCACGGGCGTGCCGAAACGACGCTTGCGCAGCGTCTGTTGCATGATACGCAGAAGGTCGTCGGCCTCGTCCTCGCGGATGTCTATGTCAGCGTCGCGCGTAACGCGGAAGGCGTGGCACGCGCTCGCGCGCATCCGCGGAAAGAGCGCGTTCGCGTTGGCCGCGATCAAGTCTTCAAGCAGGATAAACTTGGAGCCGTCTTTTTCGATGGGAATCAGGCGCGGCACGAGCGGCGGCACTTTGATGCGCGCGAAACGCGGCTCGATCTTGCCGACGAGCGAACTCGTGATGCCGTGTTCGGGCAGCGGCGCAACCATCAAGGCGAGGTTGAGGCTCAGGTTCGAGACGTAAGGAAACGGGTGGCTCGGATCGACGGCCTGCGGCGTGAGCACCGGAAAGACCTGATCCTCGAAATATTCCTGAAGCGCCAAGCGTTCGTCTTCCGACAGAGAATTATAGGAGGCGATAATGATGCCTTCCTCTCTCAGACGCGGCAGCAATTCTTCGACGAGGCAGCGGCTCTGCTCGGCGAGCATCGGCAGGAGTCGTTCCCTGATCTCGGTAAGCTGGGCGCCGGGCGTCATGCCGTCGGGCGACAGTTCCGTTACGTCGTGCTCGAACTCCTCCTTGAGTCCCGACACGCGGATCATGAAAAACTCGTCCACGTTGCTCGAAAAGATGGCGAGAAACTTCAGGCGTTCCAGAAGCGGCTGCGTCTCGTCCAACCCCTCTTCGAGCACGCGGCGGAAGAATTCCAGTAAACTGAACTCGCGGTTAAAGAGCAGTTGCCGGGCGTCCATTAGCTTCGGCGACAGGGTTGCGCCGGAGGGGTCTGCACGCCGGTCTTCAGGGAGGGGATTTTTGCTGGCTGCCATCTTCATCAGAACAGTTTCGAGATATGACTCTGTTTAAAATTTCGTCACGGGCGGCGCTGTTTAAGCCGAGCGAACCGAACGATATACACTCTGATGCGTGCAACGCGGCTCCAGTCGCCGCTAAAACGAGCATCACAACACAGATATAAAGATTCGTCCCGCACCCGCGAGCCTTCGCGTGCTCACACGCGAAAACGACCTGTTTGAGGAGAGCACTATATCAGACACCCTCCGGCAATCTCCATTCCCAAAACGAGTCAGACGGCGAGGTCACGGTAAAGCCCAACTATTTCAACATTTGAGTCCTTCCGCCGGAATGCCCCGAAAGTGTTTGGCGACGAGGCGCACGCATGAATTTGATGCTCATGTCGTAAAGTTCCTGCCCCCGTGTGTCGCGTTTTATCCCGCCAGGGCTTTCGACCAGACGTTCCGCGCCGCTGCGACCCGCTTATATGCGCGTCGGTCTATTTTTCCTGCGCGAGGCGCACAAAACAATTTAGGGGCAGCCGCAATGGCTGCCCCTAAATTGTTGCAGATAATAGTAGAACCGAGAGGGATCGAACCCCTGACCTCAAGACCGCCAGCCTCACGCCGCGAATCTTTGACTTGATGCCGAACGTTGCAAATACAGCATAAAAAGCAGCCAAACGCCCGGTATCTCCCGCGCCGCTATTCGACAACCCTTGAGAGGCTACGCCGGGGCGTCGGGCGCATGTCGCTGTTGTGCGTCGCTATTCGCAGGCAGAAACTCCAATTGGCGAGTGGCCTATACGTGTTGGTCTACCAGAATTGTGTTCCCGTCTGGATCGACGACCATAAAGCTGGCCGGGCCAGTAGAGCTTTCGTCTGCTTCTGTAATCATGTCTACGCCGCGATCTTTGAGTTGGCGTTGCAATTCTCGAATGTCCGTGAATTGTCTGAGTTGCTGGGCATCGCTATTCCAGCCCGGGTTGAAGGTGAGAATGTTATTATCGAACATGCCCTGAAACAGCCCGATGGCGTGGTCGCCACTCTTCATAATCAACCAATTCTGCGATTGCTCTCCTGCAAAAACTGTAAAGCCCAGCT
>DASPJG010000763.1:0-3153 GCA_035628755.1 Pyrinomonadaceae bacterium | reverse complement strand
GATTTGAGCGAGGTGGCGGAGGACGAGCGACAGAACGCGGTGCTCGAACTGGCGCACGAGGAGGCGCGACATAGCTTCGACCTGACGCGCGGCCCGCTCATCAAGGCGCACCTGCTGCGCTTGCAGGCGGAGGAGCACGTTATCTTGCTCACGATGCACCACATCGTCTCGGACGGCTGGTCAATCGGCGTCTTCGTCAGGGAGATGGCCGCGCTCTACGAATCATACTCGCACGCCCGGCCTTCGCCTCTCGGCGATCTTCCCGTTCAATACGCCGACTACGCGCGCTGGCAGAGAATCTGGCTTCAGCCCGAAGCCCTGCAAGACCAACTCACTTACTGGAAGCAGCAGCTTGCGGGTGAACTGCCCATCCTGCAACTGCCGACCGACCGGCCTCGCCCGGCGGTGCAGACGCATCACGGCGCGCGGCACTACGTGGCCGTGCCGGAGAGCCAGTCCGCCGCGCTCGAAGAACTCAGCCAGCGCGAAGGCGTCACGCTGTTTATGATCCTGCTGGCTGCCTTTCAGGTGCTTCTCTTCCGCTATACGCGGCAGACCGACATCAGCGTCGGCTCGTCCATCGCCGGGCGCAACCGCGCCGAGGTGGAGAGCCTCATCGGGTTCTTCCTCAACACCCTCGTGCTGCGCACAGACCTCTCCGGCAACCCGACGTTCCTCGAACTGCTGGAACGCGTGCGCGAAGTGTCGCTCGGCGCATACGCGCATCAGGACGTGCCCATCGAAATGCTCTTGGAGACGCTTCACCCCGAACGCGGTTTGAGTTCCAACCCGCTGTTTCAAGTGTTGCTCATTTTCCAGAACACGCCGATGCCCGCGCTCTCGCTCTCGAACCTCACCCTGATCCCGATGGAGATTGATACGCACACGGCGAAGTTTGAGTTGACGCTCGATCTCACGCGCAAACCCGAAGGCATCGTTGGCTGGTTCGAGTACAACACGGACTTGTTCGACGCGACCACCATCGCACGGCTCGACGCACACTTTCAGACGTTGCTGGAAAGCATCATCGCCAACCCGCAGCAGCGCATCGGAGACTTGTCGCTCCTGATCGAACCGGAGCAGCACCAGCTTCGAGCGTGGAGCGAAAGAGAAGTTGAGGCTCCGGTAAATCGCAAGTGCGTCCATCAAATGTTTGAGGAACAGGTGGAGCGCACGCCCGAAGCCGAGGCCGTCGTGCTGGGCGCGCAATCGCTCACTTACCGCGAACTCAACCAGCGCGCCAATCAGGTTGCACACTACCTGCGCCGCCACGCCGTGGCGGCGGAGAAGCTGGTCGGGATTTGCATGGATCGCTCGGTGGACATGATCGTCAGCCTGCTCGGCATCTTGAAGGCCGGGGGCGCATACGTGCCGCTCGATCCCGGCTACCCGCGCGACCGCCTCGCCTACATGATCGAAGACGCGGGCATCTCCATTCTGCTCACGCAGCAATCCCTGTCCGGGCGTCTGACGCCCAACGTGGCGCACACCGTGTTGCTCGACGCCGACCGGGAAGCTATCGAGCGCGAGAGCACGCAGAACGGCGAGAGCGGCGTGAGCGACCAGAATCTCGCTTACGTGCTCTACACATCAGGCTCGACGGGAAAACCGAAAGCCGTCCAGATTCAACACCAATCGCTGGCGAACTACACCGAAACGGCCATCGCTGAATTCGAGCTTGAGGCCGCCGATCGGGTTCTACAGTTTGCGTCAATCAGTTTCGACACGAGCGCGGAGGAAATTTACCCGTGCCTGTCGAGCGGCGCGGCGCTCGTTCTGCGTACCGATGCGATGCTCGGCTCGGCGGCGACATTCGCGCAGCGTTGCCATGACTGGGGCATCACCGTGCTCGACCTTCCCACCGCCTACTGGCACGAGATCATGAACGATCTCGATGCGATGGCCGGGCGTTTCCCCGCCTCGCTGCGGCTGGTGATCATCGGCGGCGAAAAGGCTCTGCCGGAGCGCGTCGCGGGCTGGCGCAAACATTTCGCCGGAGGCCGCCCGCGCCTCGTCAACACCTACGGCCCTACCGAGACGACGATTGTAGCGACGATGTGCGATCTGGCGGGCGACGGCTCGCCCGACGAAGCGCGCCCGGCGGCTCCGATCGGCCACCCCATTCGTCATGCGCGCGTGTATGTGCTCGATCAATCTCTGCAACAAGTGCCGGTCGGCGTCTATGGCGAGGTCTGCATCGGCGGGGTGGGCGTGGCGCGCGGTTATCTGAACCAGCCCGCGCTGACCGCCGAGCGGTTCGTTCCCATCCCCTTCGGCGATGAGCCGGGCGCGCGACTTTATAAAACCGGCGACCTCGCCCGCTGGCTGCCCGAAGGCATCCTCGAATACTCCGGTCGCCTTGATCATCAGGTGAAGATTCGCGGGTTCCGCGTCGAACTCGGCGAGATCGAGGCCGCGCTCGGACAACACCCGGCCATCGGCGAGACGGTCGTCGTGGCGCGCGACGAACAGGACGACAAACGCATCGTGGCTTACCTGACCACGAAAGAACAGGACGCGCCTGCAACCGCCGCGTTGAGAAGTTTCCTGCGCGAGAAACTGCCGGAGCACATGATCCCGAGCGCGTTTGTGCGTCTGGAAGCATTGCCGCTGACGGTCAACGGTAAGATTGACGTGCGCGCCCTGCCCGCGCCCGAACGGAACAGACCCGATCAGGAGGCGACCTTCGTTGCGCCGCGCAACCCCATCGAAGAGATGGTGGCGGGCATCTGGACGGAACTGCTCGGCCTCGAAGAGGTGGGCGTCGAAGACAACTTCTTCGATGTCGGCGGCCACTCTCTGCTCGCCACGCAGCTCATCTCGCGCATCCGCGAATCCCTCCACGTCGATGTTCCCCTGCGCGACATCTTCGAGTCTTCGACCGTCGCCGCGCTCTCCGAGAAGATAGACTTGGCGATCCGCACTTCGCAGAACGTGACGCTGCCGCCCATCGTGCCCATCCCGCGCGACCAGGATTTGCCGCTCTCGTTCCCTCAAGAGCGTCTGTGGCTGCTCCACCAACTGCACCCGGAGAGCGTCGCTTATCACGTCATGAGGCCGATGCGAGTCACCGGCGCGCTCGACGTGCAGCTTTTACAGCGCGCGCTCACCGAGGTGTTGAACCGCCACGAGGTTTATCGCACCACCATCGGC
>DASPJG010000762.1:0-7904 GCA_035628755.1 Pyrinomonadaceae bacterium | reverse complement strand
TCGGTCGGGCGCGGAAATTGGCCGTAGAGGGTTTTCTCGACGCGGTAACTTTCAAGGCCGGGAATTTGCCCGGCGACGAGTTCGCGCGTGAATTGGAACGCCGCCTCGAAGATGCGCCCGCGCACGGGGCTGCTCACGTCGAGCGGTTTCACTTCGATGTCGGGCGTGATGCCGCCGCCGCCATAGAAGACGCGACCGGCGGCTGTCCGCACGGCGGGGCCGGTCGGCGGGTGCGGCGTGGGCGTCGGCGTCGGCTCAAGTGCGGTCGAATGTGCGCCGGGCGTGGTGGGCATGCTGGGCGTGAGCGGCGTGCTCGGTCGGGGTTCGTCTTCGGCGTCGTGGCGGACGTAGTAGTCGTAGAGCGAACCGTTGGAGTAGTCGCGTTGAATCGAACGACCGTAGGGCGTGTAATATTTTTGCGTGGTGAGCGTCAGACCCGTGCCGTAGTCGAGCGAGAAGATACGCTGCACCAGACCTTTGCCGAAGGTCGTCTCGCCGACGAGATAGCCGCGCCCGTAATCCTGAATCGCGCCCGCCACGATCTCCGAGGCCGACGCGGAGTTGCGGTTGACGAGGATGACGAGCGGAAATTCTTCCGGGTCGTAGGCCGTGTTCTCGAAGGTCTGCGGCGTGCCGTACTCGCCGCGCCCGCGCACGCTCACGATGGTCTGCCCGCGCGGCAAAAATTGGCTCGCGACGTTGATCGACTCTTTGAGCAGCCCGCCGGGGTTGTTGCGCAGGTCGAGGACGAGTTGGCGCAAGCCTTCGTCCTTGAGACGCTTGATGGCCTGTTCCAGTTCGTCGCTCGTCGTGCTGGTGAAGCCACCGGTCAGGGCCACGTAGCCCGTGCCGGGGCGGATCATGTAGGCCGTGCGGATCGAGGGCTGCGAAACAGCGTCGCGGACGATGGTGAAATAGAAAGGCGCGTTTGCGCCCGCGCGCTCGACTTTGAGATTGACCGGCTCGCCGCGTTCGCCGCGCACGGCCTTCGAGACCTGTTCGCTCGTCCACTCGCGCGTGTCCTTGCCGTCAACTTCGACGATGCGGTCGCCATAGCGCAGGCCGGCGCGGGCAGCGGGCGTGTTCGCTACGGGCGACTGCACGTAGACGCCGTCGCGGTGGCGCAGGATGGTCACGCCGATGCCGAAGAACTCGGAGTCGTGATCCTGTTTGAGCTTGTCGTAGTCGGTGCGCGTGAAAAAAGTCGAATGCGGGTCGAGCGTCGAGAGCATGCCCTGAATGGCAGCCTGATTGGCCTTCTCGTAGTCAATTTCTTCGGCGTATTCGGTGGCGATTAGCGAGAGCACTTCCTTGTAATCGTGCTCGATGATGGCGTCGGCGTCTGCGCTCGTGCCCGTCACGATGCGCTGCTCTGCGCGGCGCGCGGCGAGGCCGCCCGCGATGGCGGCGACGGCGACGACGAGAGCGGCGACGATGAGACCTAACCTCTTCCTCATAACTTACGACCGAATTCTGACCCGCTAATCAATCCTGTTAAGCTGCTGGAATTTTAACACACCGCCGCACGCGCCGCCGAAACCGCGCGCGCGCCAAAGGCCGTGTGCTATAAAAGAAGTGGCGAGCGACGAGCGACGAGCCGGATCAAATCGTCCGGCTTGTCGCTCGTCGCTCGTCACTCGTCACTGTCTCAGGGAGTTTTCATGTCGCTGAATCTTTCACTCATCATCCCGACTTACAACGAGGCGGCGCGTCTGGGGAAAACTTTGCAGACCGCCTTCGAATACCTGAACGCGCAAACGTCCGAGAGCGAGATCATCGTCGTTGACGATGGCTCGACGGACGAGACGGTGCAGGTCGCCGAGCAGAGTTTCGAGAACTTTTCAGGCCGGGTCAGCAGCCACATCATCCGTGTCCCGGTCAACCGCGGTAAGGGTCATGCCGTGCGCGCCGGGCTGCTCGCCGCGCGCGCGCCGGTCGCGCTCTTTTCCGACGCCGACCTCTCGACGCCGCTGACGGAAACGCCGAAACTCGTCGCGCCGATCCGCGCGGGCGAATACGATCTCGTCTTCGGCTCGCGCGCGCTCGATCGCTCGCTCATCGGCGTGCACCAGCCGTGGCGGCGCGAACAAAGCGGGCGCGTCTTCAACCTCGTGATGCGCCTCGCCACGCGGCTGCCGTTTTGGGACACGCAATGCGGCTTCAAGGCCTTTCGCATGGACGTGTGCCGCCCCATCGTCGAGGCCGCTAAGATCGATCGCTTCGGCTTCGACGTGGAACTGCTCTACGTCGCGTATCTGGCGGGCTTGCGCCTGCACGAGCGTGCCGTGCGTTGGAATGATGTCGCGGGCAGCAAGGTGAGTTTCATGAACGGTCTCGACGGCTTCCTCGAATTGCGCGAACTGCGCCGCGAGGCGCGACACGGCAGCTACGACCGCGCCATCGAAGCCACGCGCGCCCTCGCCGCTGCTCCGCAGGCGCGCGCGCCTATCTTCAACGCGGGAGACGCGCCGGAGAGCGACGTTTCGCCCGAACTTGCCAGCGCGTCGCGGCGTATTTGATGGGTTGGAAGGGACAAACCTTTAACAGGAGGCGTCTTATGACAGCGCGACTCAACGTCAACATCGATCACGTGGCGACCGTCAGGCAGGCGCGGCGCGCGCCGGAGCCGAGCCTCGTCGCCGCCGCCATGCTCTGCGAACAGGCCGGTGCGGACGGCATCACCATCCACCTCCGCGCCGACCGCCGCCACATTCAGGACGCGGACTTGCGGACGTTGCGCCAGACCGTCACGACGTATCTCAACGTCGAGATGAACATCTCCGACGAGATGATCAAGATCGCCCTCGACGCGCGCCCCGACGCCGTGACGCTCGTTCCCGAAACCGCGACCGAGATCACGACCGAGGGCGGTCTCGACGTGCGCTCGCAACTCGAAGCCGTGCGCGGCGCGATTGACAACCTGCGCGAGGGCGGCCTCTTCGCCAGCATCTTCCTCGACCCCGACGCCGAACAGATCACCGCCGCGCACGAGGCGGGCGCGCAGCAGGTCGAACTCTGCACCGCGCTCTACGCGGAGGCCACGCTCGGCGCGCGCGGCTTCCACGGCGAAGGCGCGGCGCGCGCCGCACACGAACTGCAACGCCTGCACGAAGCCGCCACGCTCGCCGCGCAGTACGGCCTGCGCGTCGCCGCCGGGCACGGTCTCACCTATCGCAACGTCGGCGCGGTCGCGCGCGTGCAGGAGATCACAGAGTTCAACATCGGCCACAACATCATCTCGCGCGCCGTCCTCGTCGGCCTTGAACGCGCCGTGCGCGAGATGCGCGAAGAGATCGGCAAGCGTTAGCGCGCCGTAATTCCGGCGCACAAAAAAACGCCGGAGAGCGATCCTGTCAAAGAACGGCTCCCGATCCGCTCTTCAACCGATATACTCTCCGGCGTTGCCTCCGGCCAGACAAAACTGCCCGGCCGAAACTCAAGAAACTCTCAGACGCGCCGCGCGGTCTGCCTCTCAGGCCGACTGCGACTTGCCCTGATCCAGACCGCGCCCGGTCTGCTGCTGCAATTCGTCAATGCGCTTGGACGCTTCGGCCTTCGTCAAATTCTCGTCAAACTCCACCTTCGCCTCTTCCGACAGCGTCTTCAGATACGAACGTTGCGCGCCGGTCATCGGCTCGTCGCCGGTCGTCCAGTCTTCCGGGTTCTTGATGGTGTTGCTCTCGTTCGCCTGCTCTTGCGTTTGCTTGTCAGTCACTTTCTCTCTCCCCCTTTGGTTCGTTGCTTGATGTCTCGGTCAGATTTAACTTGCCAGTAAATCCTGCTGCACCTTCGGCGGCGTGAGGCCGAGATGCTTGTAGGCCGCGCGCGTCGCCATGCGCCCTCGCGGCGTGCGGTTGAGGAAGCCGATCTGGATCAGGTAAGGCTCGATGATCTCTTCGATAGACTCGCGCTCCTCGCTGATCGAGGCGGCTATCGTGCCGATGCCGACCGGCCCGCCGTCGAACTTCTCTATGATCGCCGTCAGAATCTTGCGGTCAACTTCGTCCAGCCCGAACTTGTCAACCTCCATCTCGTCGAGCGCGCGCTTCGACAGAGCCTGCGTGATGCGCCCGTCGCCGAGTACCTGCGCGTAATCGCGCACGCGTCGGAGCAGGCGGTTGGCGATACGCGGTGTGCCGCGCGCGCGGCGCGCGATCTCTTTCGCGCCCGTTGCCTCGATCTCCACGTTCAGAATCTCCGCCGAACGGTGGACGATGATCTCCAGGTCTTTCTGCGAATAAAAATCCAGATGAAAGACGATGCCGAAGCGACCGCGCAGGGGGGCGGTGATGAGTCCGGCGCGCGTCGTCGCCCCGACCAGAGTAAATTTCGGGAGGTCTAGTTTGATAGAGCGCGCGGCAGTGCCTTGCCCGATCATGATGTCGAGCTGGTAGTCCTCCATCGCCGGGTAGAGCACTTCCTCTATATGCGGGCGCAGGCGATGAATCTCGTCTATGAAGAGGACTTCGCCTTCCTGCAAATTGGTCAGGATCGCCGCGAGGTCGCCGCCGCGTTCGATGGCGGGCGCGCTCACAGTCTTGAGCGGCGCGTTCATCTCCTGCGCGATGATCTGCGAGAGCGTGGTCTTGCCCAGCCCGGGAGGGCCGAAAAAGAGCACGTGGTCGAGAGCTTCACGCCTGCCCTGAGCGGCGCGCAAAAAGATTTTCAGATTCGTCGTGATCTTGGTCTGGCCGATGTACTCATCGAGCGTGCGCGGGCGCAGGCTCGGCTCGGCCTGCAAGTCTTCGGGCGTGGCTTCGCCCGAAATCTCGCGCACCGTCGCAGCCGTCTCAAGCGTGGCTTCCTGTGGCATCAAACTCTCTCCCCCGGTCTTCCTTCCGCCTTGTTTCAAACGAGACGGATTATACCGCTTTTGAATCGTTGTTGCAAGTATGAAACAGAAAAAAGATGACGGTTAAAAGCGAGAGCGGAAGCCGGAGACGTGATCTCCAACTTCCGCTCTCGCCTGTAAATTTGAATCTGTAAGGTTAGCTGGCCGGACTGTCGCCCGCGATCTGGAGGCGTGCGGTGGCGCGGTCGAACTGGGTGCGGGCGCGCGCCAGATCGTCTTCCGAGCCGGTGGTTGAACCGAGCAGTTTTTCGGCCTGATCGCGTTCGGAGCGGGCGCGCGCGGCGTCGATCTCTTCGGGTCTTTCGGCCAACTCGGCGAGCACAGCCACGCGGTCGTCGCTCACTTCGACGAAGCCGCCGGAGACGTGCAGGCGGCGCGTCGTCGCGCCCTGCGTGTAAGAGAGGACGCCGGTTTGCAGTTGCGAGATGAGCGGCGTGTGGCCGGGCAGGATGCCGAGTTCGCCGCCCAAGCCCGGCAGCGTCACGGCGTCAACCGCTTCCGACAAGACGCCGCGCTCCGGCGTGATGATGTCGAGTTGTAATCTGTCAGCCATAGGAATTAAGGGATGAGGGACGAGAGTGAGGGATGAAGGATGAACGATTCAACCGCCCGAGCAGTTTTCTTGCTCATCCTTCATCCCTCGGCCTTTGCTCTTATGCTTCTGCGATCTGGCGCGCGCGGGCGCGAACGTCTTCGATGGTGCCTTGCAGGAAGAACGCCTGTTCGGGCAGGTCGTCGCACTTGCCGTCGATGATCTCGCGGAAGCCCTTGATGGTCTCTTCGAGTTTGACGTACTTGCCTTCGAGGCCGGTGAACTGCGCGGCGACGAAGAAGGGCTGCGAGAAGAAACGCTGCACCTTGCGTGCGCGCGAGACGGCGAGCTTGTCTTCTTCGGAGAGTTCGTCGAGGCCGAGAATGGCGATGATGTCTTGCAGTTCCTTGTACCGCTGCAAGATTCGTTTCACGTCCTGCGCCGTGCGGTAGTGTTCCTCGCCGATGATGCGCGGGTCGAGCAGGCGCGAAGAGGACGAGAGCGGATCGACCGCCGGGTAGATGCCGAGTTCGGCGATCTGGCGCGAAAGGGCGGTGACGGCGTCGAGGTGCGCGAAGGTGGTCGCGGGCGCGGGGTCTGTGTAGTCGTCCGCAGGGACGTAGACGGCCTGAATGGACGTGACCGCGCCGGTCTTCGTCGAGGTGATGCGCTCCTGCATCTCGCCCATCTCGGTGGCGAGGTTCGGCTGGTAGCCGACCGCCGAAGGCATGCGCCCGAGCAGCGCGGACACTTCCGAACCGGCCTGCGTGAAGCGGAAAATGTTGTCGATGAAGAGGAGCACGTCCAAGCCCTGATCGCGGAAGTATTCGGCGACGGTGAGGCCGGAGAGGGCAACGCGCAGGCGCGCTCCCGGCGGTTCGGTCATCTGCCCGTAGACGAGCGCGACCTTCGACTCTTCGACCGCCTTGAGGTCAACTTTCGACAAATCGAACTCGCCCGTCTCTTCCATGTGTTGATAGAAGGCTTCGCCGAAGTTGATAACTTTCGATTCGACCATCTCGCGCAACAGGTCGTTGCCCTCGCGCGTGCGCTCGCCGACGCCCGCGAACACGGAGAAACCGGAGTGCGCTTTGGCGACGTTGTTGATGAGTTCCATGATCAGGACGGTCTTGCCGACGCCCGCGCCGCCGAACAGGCCGATCTTGCCGCCGCGCAGGAAGGGCTGGATGAGGTCGATGACCTTGATGCCCGTCTCGAACATTTCGAGTTCGGTTGACTGCTCGTCGAGCGTGGGGGCATGACGGTGGATCGGGTAGCGCGTCTCGGACGCGACCGCGCCGAGCGTGTCCACGGGTTCGCCGATGACGTTCATGATGCGCCCCAGAGTCATGTTGCCGACGGGCACGGTGATGGGGCCGCCCGTGTCAATGGCGCGCATCCCGCGCACGACGCCCTCGGTCGGCTTCATCGAGACGGTGCGCACACGCCCCTCGCCGAGGTGCTGTTCCACCTCGCAGATGATGTCAATCGGGTTGGGCACGTCGAAGCCTTCGGAGGTGACGCGCAACGCCGTGTAGATCGGCGGCAAGTGATTCTCTTCAAATTCCACGTCGAGCACGGGGCCGATGATCTGCACCACCTTGCCTACATTAAGGCCGTTCCCGGCATTTCCATTAGGCGTAGACATAACTTTAGAGCAACTCCTCTTGTGTGTCGGTTAAGGGCGAAAAATTAGCGGATTACTTAAGTGTGTGAAGATAGCATAACCGCGCAAACTAAGGCAAAGCGCGGCTAGTTGCGACTAATTCCGGGCGCGACGATGAGGCGCGCTCACTCGCTTTCGTCGAAGCGGATTTTCATGCTGCGCAGCGTGCGCCGGTCTTCGTCGGTGAGTTCGAGCAAGGCGGCCTGTTCGTCGGCTTCCGACTCGCCGCCTTCGTCGCCGGTTTCGGTTTCGCGCAGGCCGATTTCCAGTTTCAGCGTCAGTTCCATCTCGTAGCCCGCGGCGCGCAGGCGCGAAATGGCGTCAGCCACTTCCGGCGAACGCTCCACCGCCGCGTTGATCGCCGCGCCGATCTCCTGCACCAACTCTTTTGCGTCGTCGTTGATCTCCAACTTTTCCTCGTATCTCGGTTGTCTGGCGGCGGTGTAATAGATGCCCGCGATGCTACGCTTCCGATGCACGTTTGGTCAACCGGAAGATACGCGAAGGGCGCGGAGCCTGTCACTCCGCGCCCTCGATCTTGTTCGATTCTGGATAGAACCCGCCTTGCGCCTTCTTCGCGCCTTTGCGCCTTTGCGTGAGAATAGTTTCTCGCAAAGGCGCGAAGGAAACGGTGAGTTGTAGTTTCGAGACGCGCTCTTATCGCGCTCTTGATTAGGAGCGTTCCTTGAAGTCTACGAGACTGTCAACCGAAGCGTAGATGCGCAGGTACATCTGCGTCTCGGCGGGGATGAGGGTGCGCCAGTTCGTGCCGCCGCGTTCGAGATAGAGGTGGAGGCGCATGGGGTTCGAGTTGTAACCGGCGGCCAGCAATTCGGTCTGCGTGGCGACGTTTT
>DASPJG010000761.1:0-2289 GCA_035628755.1 Pyrinomonadaceae bacterium | reverse complement strand
GGGTGTCGCCGAAGCGTTGGGCGTCGGCGAGGCGAACCCGGAAGTGTTGGAGTTGACGATGGGAGTGTAAACCTCGTCGTTGAGCGTCACGTCGCCGAAGCCCGAGACGGCCACACGCGTCAGAAAGTCGGGGTTGTTCGGATATTCGGAATTGAAGACTTCGAGAAGGCGGTCGCCGCCGGTGCGCCCCCGCCAGTCAAACTGGATGACAACGCCGATTGCTTCGTTTGCGAAAGTGACGCCGGGTTCGAGCGTGAAGGTGCGCGTGGAGGTAGTGCCGATGTGATCGAAATCGAGGAGCACCGAGTAGGTGTTGGCGTTGAGGACGCTGACGGCGGCGAGGGGATTGCCCGCGCTCCCGTCGGCGCGGCGGCGCACCGAATCAACGCGCGCCTTCTCCAGATACGCGCTCAACACCCGAGCCGAGTTGACGCGCCTCTGACCCGCGCGCGCCGACGCTACGCCGAGCAGCGCGACCGTCGAGATGATGGCGATGACGGCCACCACGATCACTATCTGAAGGAGCGTGAAGCCGCGTTCGCCGCGCCTGCACGCTATCCTTCGCGCCTGTTCGTTCGTCAATTTGTTCATCGTCGCCTCCACCAGCAAGCCCTCTTTCGCGTCCACGCCAAAATGCCCGGCGGACATTTAGCGCCACCCTTCATGGCAAAGGTGATGCCACTTGGACAAACGCGGCTTTTAACGGCTTTTCGCCTGCCCGGCGCGGGCGAACCAGCGGGCGCGCGTCACCTTAAGTAACAGAACAGGAAGCGGCCTACACACGCCCGCCCGACTCCAAACACGGGGCGGCGCGAGACGAACCTCCGTTACACACTTTGTTACTTACGGAAACAGGGCGCGCGTGCGCGCGGGGCGGTGTGCCCGCGGGCGCGCTTCCGGCGCGTGGCTGCAAATGGAAGCGTGCCCGTGGTTTGAGGCCGGTAGTCGTCGCGCGCGCACATGGCGGCTTAACAATTGCAGTAGGGAGGAGCGCGTCGCCGGAAACGGCCACGAGGCTGCCGTCAATTTATGAAGGCCGCCGTCGCCCCGCAACGGGCGAGCGAACAAGGGGTGATTGAAGGGAACTACTGCGAAGCGGAAGGTGCGGCGCGCGTGCGCGTACCGCTTCCGGCAGCCCGAATCAAGCGGGAGAAACAAAAGGATCGTCCGCTTGCGCGCGGTGCCGCACGCCATGCGCGAGTCGGACGAAAAAGCGCCCCGGCGACTCTCAGGCCGCCGGGGCGCAAATTTTTGAATTGTGGAATCTGCGTTTGCGAAACGCAGGTTAAAGAAATCTTCTGACTTCCAGACGCCGCTCGAAGCCTTCAGCCGTTCCGCCTTCCGCGCTCACTTCGACAGCGGTTCAAACTCCGACGCCTCGGCCTGTTCGAGTTCGGTATCGTAGAGGCGCATGGCGAGCGTCTGGGACGAGTAGGCGAAGGGCGCGGGGCCGCCGCGCGTGAATTGTAGTTCGGAGACGAGGCGGTCTTGCGCTTCGCGGAAGCGCGCGACGTTGCCGCGCTGGTTGAAGATGACGAACAGGAGCGTCTCGCCCGACTGTGTGCGCATCTGGCCGGCCAGCGCGCTCGCGCCGCCGTCGGTGCGTCCGAGCGTGCCGGTCTTGCCGATCACGCTTCCGCGCGAGTAGCCGAAGGTGTATCGCTTCTGCAACGTGCCGGGGTCAATGCCCGCGACCGGCATGATGTCCGAAGGCGACAACTTGTGTTTCGCCAGTTCCTTCAAGAGCGCGCGATAAATCTTCATCATCGAACGCGGCGACAGGCGGTTGATGCCCAACCCGCTCGTCGAAGAGAGGCGCACGTCGCCGGGCGCAAGCCCGACTTTGCTGATGAGAAAATGCTGGACGCCCGCCGCCCCGCCGAGATTGTCGCCGAGGCGTTCGGCCATGAAATTGTTCGAATAGCAGAGCAGCACTTTGAGTACGTCAACCAACTTGCTCGAACGGTGCGTGAGCAGCACGCGCGCCTTCGGCGGGACGGCTGCGACGTAGACCGCGCCCATCACGGCCACGCTCGGAATCGTCTGCGTCGCCGCCGTGTCGCCGTGCGCGAGCCGTTCGTCGAACCATGCGCGCGTGGCCGCCGCCGGGCGGCGCGTGGCGTCGAGCGTGTCGTAGAAAACTTCGCCGGAACGCATCGCCGACCAACTGAAGTTCATGGTGAATTTAGGCGGCACAACGAGGTCGCCCGTCACGGTGCGAATGCCGAGACGGTTCAACTCGCGTGCGACCGCGACGGCGTGTTCGTAGTGGAATGAAGGGTCGCGCCC
>DASPJG010000760.1:0-2883 GCA_035628755.1 Pyrinomonadaceae bacterium | reverse complement strand
AGGCGCGACGAAGACCGCCCCGCCGCGCGTCGCCGCGACGATTGCGCCGCAGCCCGTTCCGTATTTCACCGAACCGACGCTCGCGCCCGACCGCTCCGAGATCGCGTTCGTCTCCGGCGGCGACATCTGGACAGTCCCGCTCGCGGGCGGCGAGGCGCGTCTGCTCGTCTCGCACGCCGCCAACGAATCGCGCCCCGTCTACGCGCCCGATGGGCGGCGTCTCGCCTTCACTTCAAACCGCACGGGCGGCGGCGACATCTACGTGCTCACGTTCGACACGGGCGAAGTGCGCCGCGTGACGTTCGACGACTCGAACGACCAACTCGACGCGTGGTCGCGCGATGGCCGCTGGCTCTACTTTTCCTCGACGAGCCGCGACATCGCAGGCATGAACGACATCTTCCGCGTCAGCCCCGAAGGCGGCACGCCGATGCAGGTGAGCGCGGATCGCTACACGAACGAATTCTTCTCCGCGCCCTCGCCCGACTCGTCCGACGTGGCCTTCACGGCGCGCGGCATCGCTTCCGGCCAGTGGTGGCGCAAGGGGCGCAGCCACATTGACGAGTCGCAAATCTGGGTGCGGCGCGGCGTGAACGCCGCCACGGCGGATGCGGCTTCACCCGTCTACGAGCAGATCACTGCGGGCGGCGCGAAAGAGTTGTGGCCGATGTGGGGCGCGAACGGGCGCAGCCTCTTTTACGTCTCCGACCGGGGCGGCGCGCAGAATATCTGGCAGCTTACCGTCGGGCAGGCGCGCGGCAATGACGCGGCGCAGGAGGTCACGAAGTTCAAGGATGGGCGCGTGCTCTGGCCGAGCATCTCCACGGACGGGCGCGTGATCGTCTTCGAGCGCGACTTTCGCATCTGGAAACTGGACACGTCGAACAAACAGGCGAGCGAGGTTGCCATCACTCGACGCGGCGCGGTGGCCGAGCCTGTCGTCGAACACCTGCGCCTGACGGATCGCATAGACGAGTTTGCGCTCGCGCCCGACGGCAAAAAGGTCGCCTTCGTCGTGCGCGGCGAAGTGTTCGCCGCGTCGAGCGCGGAGGGCGGCGATGCGGCGCGCATCACGGTCAGCCCGGCTGACGAGTCGCAGGTCACCTGGTCGCCGGACAGCCGCCGTCTTGTCTACGTCTCCGACCGCGACGGCACGCCGCATCTATTCAGCTACGACTTCGGGAGCAACACCGAGACGCAGTTGACGCACACCGCGCTCGCCGATGCGACGCCCCGCTTCTCGCCCGACGGCAAACTGCTCGCCTTCGAGCGCGCGGGCAGGGAACTGCGCGTGTTGAACGTCGAGAACAAGGTCGAGCGCGTAGTGGCGACGGGGAGTTTCGAGAGGCCACCGATCAGCCCCGACCGCCCGTTCGTCTGGTCGCCCGACAGCCGTTGGATCGCTTACATGCCCGTCGCAGCGAAGCTGTTTCGCAACGTGCATGTGGCGCGCGTGTATGAAGGCAGCGGCGCGCCGATGGTCGCCGCGCAGCCCGTCAGCTTTCTGGCAAACGTCTTTAGTAACACCGTCTCGTGGAGTCCCGACGGCACGTTCATGCTGTTCGACACGGGGCAGCGCACGGAGAGTTTTCAGGTGGCGCGCGTTGACCTCATCCCGCGCACGCCGCGCTTCCGCGAAGACCAGTTCCGCGATCTCTTCCGCGAAGAGACGCCGCGCAACCTGACAACGCCGCAACGCGACACGCAACCCGCCCCTTCGCCGGTAACTTCGCCGACGCCAGCCGCAACTCCAACTCCCGCGCCCGGCGCGTCGCCGACGCCTGCGCCGAACGAGGGCGAAGAGAAGAAGAAGCCCGGCGATAAAAGAGTCGAGATCACGTTTGAGGGCATTCGCCAGAGACTCAGTTTGCTGCCCGTCGGCATTGACGTGAATTATCAGGCGATCAGCCCGGACGGCAAGTGGGTTGTGCTCATCGCGAGCGCGGCGGGGCAGGAGAACCTCTACGCTTATTCGCTCGACGAACTGGCGCGCGACCCGGTAGTGCCGAAGCAGTTGACCGCCACGCCCGGCTCTAAAAGTCTGGCGCAGTTTTCGCCCGACAGCAAAGAGATTTTCTACATCGAACAGGGGCGCATCAACGTCGTCACGCTCGAAGGCAAGACGCGCCCGCTTGCCGTCGCGGCGGAGATGGACGTGGATTTCGCGCGCGAGAAGATGCAGGTCTTCCATCAGGTCTGGTCATACCTGCACGAGCATTTCTACGACCCGAATTTTCACGGCGTCAACTGGCAGAACATGCGCACGGCCTACGAGCCGCGCATCGCGGGCGCGCGCACGCCCGACGAGATGCGCCGCCTGTTGCAACTCATGGTCGGCGAGTTGAACGCTTCACACTCCGGCGTCGGCGCGCCTCCTACGGGAGCGACGGCGGCGACCGGGCGGCTCGGCCTGCGCTTCGACCGCGACGAATATGAAACTACGGGACGCCTGCGCGTGACGGAGATTGTCCCGCTCAGCCCCGCCGCGCTCGCGCGCGAGATCAAATCCGGCGACTACCTGCTCGCCGTTGACGGCAAGGAGACGGGCGCGCGCACGAACCTCGACGAGTTGTTGAATTACAAGATCAACCGCCGTGTGACTCTGACGGTCGCCTCCGGCGCGGACGGCGCGAACCGGCGCGAACTGGCGGTGCGCCCCGTGAGCGCGGGGACGGAGAAGGCTCTGCTCTATCGCAAGTGGGTTGAGGACAATCGCGCTTACGTTGCGCGCATCAGCAACGGGCGGCTCGGCTACGTCCACATGTTCGACATGGGTTCGGCCTCGCTCGCGCAACTCTACGTTGATCTCGACGCCGAGAATCATTCGCGCGAGGGCGTCGTCGTTGACGTGCGTAACAATAACGGCGGCTTCGTCAACGTCTA
>DASPJG010000759.1:0-3841 GCA_035628755.1 Pyrinomonadaceae bacterium | reverse complement strand
AGGGCATCCTCGCCTACCAGATTCTTCATCAGCGCGATTCCACGCTCGCCTATTCGCGCAACGAGATCGTCGAGCGGGCGACGAAGATTCCGCCGCGCGCCTTTGAGAGCTACGTCAAGGGCGTGATGACGGAAGACCGCGAGAAGCGTTCAAACTATTTGCAGAACGCGATGAAGGAATACGCGAAAACCAACGCGGGCGCGAGCTACCCGCAGGCCGCGTTTGAACTCGGCAACCTCTACTTCAAACAGGAAGACTGGAAGAAGGCAGCCGACCATTTCTCGCGCCTGCAAAAAGGCGACCCGCACTTTGCCGAAGCCTCCTTCTACGCCGCGCTCAGTTACTGGCGGATGAACGATCTCAAGACCGCGCTCGGCGCGCTGTTGCCCGTCGCCGCCGACCTGCCGCTCACGGGCATCTACAACAACGCGGGCGCGCTCTCTATACAGGCCGCGCTGGCGGAGAAGTCCGCCGAAGAGCGCGACCGCTTGCTCAAACAGGCGCAGACGTTTCTCGAACGCGCCAAAGAGTCCGACCCCGAAGACGCATCCGTCATCTACAACTACGCCTACGCGCTCTTTCTCGCAGGCCGCCACGCCGACGCCGCCGAACAACTCCGTTCCGTCATCATGTTGAACCCGCGCGACGGCGAAGCGCGCTTCCTCTACGCGAAGGCGCTTGAGAAGTCCGGGGCGACCGCCGAGATGACCACGGCTGCCGACAACGAGGCGCGTCGCTACTTGCCGACGACCTACGCGAAGATGCAGACCGACTGGCAGAAGTCGCAGGCGATTGCGTCAATCCCCGTGCGTCTGAACCAGCAGTTCGACATCGCCGAAGCGGTCAAGGCGCAAGCGCCGCTCCCGGCGGTTGACACCGCCAGCGTCACCACGCAGGACTTGTTGGTCAAGGCGCGCGCCGACTACACAGCCGGGCGCGACGACGACGTGCTCTCGGAACTCAACCGCGTCCTGATGATCGAGCCGATGAACGCCGAAGCGCACCTGCTCATCGGGCGCATCTACCAGCGTCGCGGCGATCTCGTCCGCGCGATCAGTTCGCTGAAGACGGCGATCTTCTGGGAAGCCAAGTTGATCGACGCACACATCCTTCTCGGGCGCATCTTCCTCGAACGCGGCGATCTCGCGCAGGCCAAGACCCATGCGCGCACAGCCATGCAGCTCGACCCCAACAATCAGGAAGCCATCGCTCTCTACCGCCAATTGGAAACCGGAGCGAGATAATGGAAGGGATGAAAGGCGCATCAAGAGAAGCATTCAATCTCTTAAGCGCGTCCTTTCATCCCTCGTTCCTCCGCCCCGATTCCTTTCTTTCATCCCTTTCCATGAGCCTCTTACTTTTGGGCGCAGGCTTGATCGCGGCGTGCGCGGTCGTGGCGGCGATGTCGCGTCATCAGAAAAGCGCGGGCAGGCCGTTGCGTCTGGAGGGGCGGGTGGGGGTCGTGGTCGAGGCTCTGGAGCCGGAAGGGGCGGTGCTGGTGGATGGCGAATTGTGGCGCGCGCGGGCGCGCGGTGATGATAGAATTGCGGGCGGGCGGGTTCGCGTCGTGGGCGCGCGCGGGCATTGGCTGGAAGTCGAAGCCATCGCGTGAGGTTTTCGAGTTTACAGCCCTTCCGTCGTTCCAGTTCCCCGCCCGACCGGCGCGCGAGTTTTTCCTAATGTCACCCGGACGGCAGAGGACAACTTCGCACGATGAACACGCCGCCGCTTCGGTGCGACACTCGGCGTTAGCGGAGTTTCAGCATGACGAGCGGCGTCCGGCTGTCCTGCTGCTCGGCGCGCTCGTCCTCGCCGCCGTCTTCTTCGCCCTCGGCATCATGCTCGGACGATGGATGACCGATGACAAAGACGCCTCCGGGCATCGCCCGCCCGCAGCCGTCAACCAGCCATCAAACCTCCCCGCCGCCCCTCCTGAACGACCTTAAAATCATCTCCCGGCCACGCTCGCTTTTTTGTGGCACGCGACGTGCTAAATGAAGAAGTGGCAAGCACGAAAGAAGTTAAATCGTGACCCCGCCGCCTTCACTTCTCTGAGAGTGGCCTGCCGCTACTCCAGCCGCCCGCCGAGCAATCCCCTTAAAACATATCTTTCAAGAACCCGGTCAGGTGACCGGGTTCTCCTGCTTTTTACAGGGCTTTTTTTGCCGTTCACAGTCCGCACGGGCATTTTGCCGCGGTAACTTACGACAGTCGCCGCGCTCCTGCGGCATGGTCGTCACACGTCAGGACGACAAAATTTGTCACTTGGTCGGTGACAAATTTCTGCTCTTTTGCCGCAAATCGTAAACGTTTTGGCACACGCATCCGACCAAGTTGTGACTTCGGAAAAATATTTTCGCGCCTTCGTAAATTTTCACGCGGGAGCGATGCCTCGCGCGCTTCGTCTCTGCTAAACTCCCCGCGTGCAGACAGCAGTTTCTCTCGATGCGCGGGCGTTGGGCGGGCGGCGTGAGAGGTTTCGCGCGGGCGTGCGCGCCTGCGTCCCGGCGCAAAGCCACATCACGCTGGCCGTGCTCTCCGCGCTCCTGCTGATCCTCTCTTTCCCGGATTTCAACCTGTGGCCGCTCGCCTGGGTCGGCCTCGTCCCTTTACTCGTCGCCATCGCGCGGGCGGCGCGCGCACGTCAAGCGTTCGTGCTCGGCTGGCTTGCGGGCGCGCTCTTTTTTTATGGCTCCTGCTGGTGGCTCACGCACTCGATGATTCACTACGGAGGGCTGCCGCGCCCGCTGGCCTACGCGCTACTCGTCCCCGTTGTTCTGATCGTCGGGCTTTTCCCGGCGACGTTTGCGTCCCTGCTCGCGCAGCTCTGTGCGCGTTGGGGCGTCTATGCGTTGCTCGCCGCGCCGCCGCTGTGGGCGGCCTCTGAATGGGCGCGGCTCGGCGCGACGGGACAACTCTGGAACGCCATCGGCTACTCGCAAGCCTTCCATCCCGCGCTCATCCAACCGGCGACATGGGGCGGCGTCTATGCCGTCGGGTTTCTGCTCGTCGCCGTCAACGCCGCCGCCGCAATCGTGCTGCTCCGAAGAACTGCCCGGTCGTTTAATCTCGCGACGCTGGTTCTCATAGCCGTCGGTCTGGTCTTCTTTTTGGAGACGGTGTCGGGCTTTCCCAGCTTCGACGTTGAACCGGAAGCGGAGGCGGTTGTCATCGCGTTGCAACCGAACGTCTCCGTCAACTTCGAACGCTCGTTGGAGGAGACCGCCACGCTCGTCAACCGTCACCTGACGATGAGCACGGATGCGCTGCGCGAGTGGGAGCGGCAAACCGGCGGCGACGACAGGCGTGATGACAGCCAAAGCTCTCAGTCGAACGATGGGAGCACGCGTGCGCAGCCCATCCCGCGCGTCGTCGTCTGGCCTGAGTCGCCGATGAATTTCGCTTACGCGAAGGACGCGGAGTTTCAAACTCTCGTCGGGCAATTTGCGCGCGCCGAGCGGACGAACGTGATCTTCAACTCGCTCGAACCCGCCCCCGCGGGCGGCGCGTACAACTCGGCGGTGCTGGTGAATGAAGCGGGCAGGCTCGTCGCGCAGTATGATAAGATTCGCCTGTTGCCGTTTGGCGAATACGTGCCGTTGCCGCGCTGGTTTCCGCCCGCGTGGCTGGTGAGCGGCATCGTCGGGGATTTTACGCCGGGGGCGAACTACACGCTGCTGCCCATCGGCGAGACGCGCGTGGGAGTCTTTATCTGTTTCGAGTCGGCCTTTCCCTCAATCGCACGGACGTTCACGGACGCAGGCGCAGACGTGCTCATCAACATCTCAAACGACGGTTATCTCGGACAGACGCCGGTGCTCCGCCAGCACCTCGCAAACGC
>DASPJG010000758.1:0-4687 GCA_035628755.1 Pyrinomonadaceae bacterium | reverse complement strand
GACGGGGCAGACGCGCGGCGGGGGAGAACGCCCACGCCGCGTCGGACGCAGCGGCTAGGCTTACGATGGCGACGGCGCGGGTCGCACGCTTTTGAGGAGGACAAGTAAACGCATGGCAAAACGCGGAGCACACACGGTCGGCTTGAGCATCGGCACGAGCCGTGTGACGTGCATCATCGGCGAGCCGGGCGACATGTCGGGCGCGCTCGACATCGTCGGCATCGGCGAGGCGGAGGCGCGCGGCCTGCGTAAAGGCGTCATCGTCAACCCCGAAAACGCGGTCGAGGCGATCAAGCATGCGGTCGAGGCCGCCGAGCGCATGAGCGGCCTTGAAGCTGAAGAAGTCACGATCAATCTCGCGGGTTCGCACATCATGGGCTTCAACGGTCAGGCCATCGTCGCCGTTTCGGGACGCGACCGGGAGATCACGCCCGACGACGTGCGGCGCGCGATTGATTCGGCCTGCGCCATTCAACTCCCGGCGGGGCGCGAGATCGTTGATCGCCTGCCGCAGGAATTCATCGTTGACGATCAGGACGGCATCAACGACCCGGTGGGCATGATCGGCGCGCGGCTCGCCGTTAAAGTTCACATCGTGACGAGTCCTGTAACGGCGCGGCAGAACGCCATCAACGCCGTCAACCGCGCCGGTCTGGTCGTCTCGGACATGGTGCTCGAACAGTTGGCCGCCGCCGAAGCGTCCCTGACGGAAGAGGACAAGGAATTCGGTTCCGCGCTCGTTGACATCGGAGCAGAGACGACCGGGCTTGTGATTTACCAGCGCGGCGCGGTGCAGCACACGGCGGTCTTCGCGCTCGGCGGTTCGCACTTCACAAACGACATCGCCTTTGGCTTGCGCACTCCCATCCCCGAGGCGGAGAAGATCAAGCGTTCGGTCGGCTACGCGTCGAGCACGGGGTTGAGCGAGATGGAGCGCGGTGAACTTGTCGAAGTGCCTTCGGTGGGAGGACGCGGCCCGCGCCAGTTATCGCGTCAGATTTTGTGCGACATCTTGCAGCCGCGCGCCGAAGAGGTGTTGATGCATGTGGCCGACGAGATACGCGAGTCAGGATGGGACAGGCAGTTGTCGAGCGGGGTGGTGTTGACGGGCGGCGGGTCGCTCCTCGGCGGGATGGTCGAGGTGGCCGAGCAGGTTTTCGACGCGCCCGTCAGGCTCGGCTACCCGGAGCGCGACCGGTTCGGCGGCCTCGTCGAAGACATTCAAACTCCGGCGTGGACATCAGCCGCAGGGCTGTCGCTCGTCGCGCAACGCGCAAACGCAGTTGAAGCGCGCGCAGCCAGCGGTAAACGCGGGGCGACAGGCGGATTGACCGCCTTCGTTTCAAAATTTCGCAATCGTTTTAGTAGTATTTTCTGACAAGTTGTTGTATGCTGCCGCGCCAGCCGGCACAAGATGTTGTCCGCAATATATGGGTGTCACCGGCGCGCACAGCCCAAAATAGCCGCACAGGCTCTCCTGTAAGCGGTGGGCGTTCACAGAAGAGGAAAGGACTTATACGATATGACACCGGAAAGCCGTCAGCCGGGCAGTGGCATTAATATTTTCATAGATGACGATCCTCCGATCACCGGCGCGCGCATCAAAGTGATCGGCGTAGGCGGCGGCGGGGGCAACGCCGTCAATCGCATGATCGAGGCTGGAATAGAGGGCATCGAATTTCTCGTCGCCAACACTGACTTGCAGGCATTGAAGCGTTCGCGCGCGCCGATCAAGATTCAACTCGGCGGCAAGCTGACAAAGGGCTTGGGCGCGGGCGCGAACCCCGACGTGGGGCGCAACGCCGCGCTCGAAGATACGGAAAAGATCATCGAGGCTCTGGAAGGCGCGGACATGGTTTTCGTCACGACCGGCCTCGGCGGCGGCACGGGCACGGGTGCAGCCCCGATCATCGCTTCGCTCGCGACGGAGTTGAACGCGTTGACGGTCGCGGTCGTCACCAAGCCCTTCCATTTTGAAGGCAAGCGGCGCATGCAGCAGGGCGAGCAGGGCTTGCGTGAGTTGCGCGAGTGTGTGGACACGGTTATCACGATCCCGAACGAACGCCTGCTCGGCAACGTGACCAAAGATATGTCTCTGACGGACGCCTTCAAGATGGCGGACGACGTGCTCAGACAGGCCGTGCAGGGCATCAGCGACTTGATCACCGTGCCGGGTCTCATCAACCTCGACTTCGCGGACGTGAAATCAATCATGGCCGGGATGGGCATGGCCTTGATGGGCGCGGGGCGTGCGAGCGGCGAAGACCGCGCGCTCAAGGCGACGCAAGAGGCGATCTCTTCGCCCCTGTTGGAAGAGGCGTCGATCAACGGCGCGAAGGGCGTGCTCATCAACATCACGGGCGGCCTCGACCTGACGCTGTTTGAAGTCAACGAAGCCTCTTCGATCATCCGCGAGGCGGCGGACGAAGATGCCAACATCATCTTCGGCGCGGTGATTGACGAGAGCATGCGCGACGAGATGAAGATCACGGTGATCGCGACAGGTTTTGACAAAGAATCTGCCGATGCCGGTCTCGTCCCGAACCCGAACGTGATGCCTGCGGCGCAGCCGCGTTACATGCCGCGCACCGACGAATTGCCTTCGCGCAGCACCGCCGCCGGGCAAACGCGCTCCGACGATCTCGACGTGCCCGCCTTCATCCGCAAGAAGGCCGACTGAAAAATAAGCAGTGGGCAGTAAGCAATGAGCCGTGGGCAGACTCAGCAAATGCTGAACGCTCACGGCTCATTGCTTATTGCTCACTTTCTCCGTTTTCCTTTTGCCTTTTTCGTTTCAGTCGTGTAGCATGTCGCCCATTCCTGACAGGATTGTAATTCAAAACTAACGAGACAAAACCGTTCTCGTCTTGCAAACGACCACCGCCTGTAAAAAGCAGGCGCATCCAAGCGCGCCATTTGTTTGGCAACTCGTCCGCAAAGAGTCGGGGTATTCAAAATCCAGCGCGCCGTTTTCCTGCTTGTAAGACTGTTGGAGGCTAAGTAAAAAAGTGAATCGTAAACTCATCCGACCGACTTTGGCTGATGTGAAAAATCGTGAGCCTAACGTCCAAAATGAACGCAACGACAGATACAGCGATGGCGGCAGCACAGCACGCCCCGGGGGAGCGGCTCGCACCGGCGGCAGCGGCGGTGCGCCCACGCACCAGTCGCGCCCACCGCAGCAATCCGCCGACCGGGGCGACCGCAGCGGCGCCTCTTCTTCAGCCGCCGCGCAGGGACGCAAACGCATTCCGCCTTCGGAAACCAACGCGGAAATTTTCTACTACAAGAAGCAGATGGACGCCCACACCCAGATGGTGATCGTCCTCAATGATGATGAAGAAATCGTCGGCACGATTGAGTGGTATGACCGCGCCGCGCTCAAAATCAATCGTCAGGACGAGCCGAACATTCTGCTGCTCAAGCACAACATCAAGTACATGTTCAAAGCCGAAGACCGCGACGGCGGCGGCGACTCTGGCGAAGGCGCGGCGGGGACGGGGAAGGGCAGCTAACTTCCCGCATATTTTTAAATGAAACGGGTGCGCGGCTGTTGTTGCACAGGCAGCCGCGCCCGCTCGTTTTCGCTATCGTTTGATGAGCGAGATCAGGCACAGCATCAATGACGGCCAGCCGGACTCAGCCGCCGGACGCCGACCCCGCATCGGGATCACCATCGGCGACCCTTCGGGGATCGGCCCCGAGGTCGTCCTCAAGGCCGTGGCCGAGGCGGAGGTCAGGCGCGTGTGCGCGCCGGTCATCATCGGCGACGCGCAACTGCTAGCGCACACGGCGCGCACGCTCAACCTCCAGTGCGGCTACGAGGTTGTGCGCCGCGATGAACCACTCCCCGAACAACTCGACGCGCCCGTCATCTATCACCTCGACAACGTTCGCGCAGACATCGAGCCGGGCGTGGAGTCGTCCGCTGCGGGGCGCGCGTCGGGCGAGTACATCGAGGCGGCGGTGGAGTTGTGCATGCGCGGGAGCCTCGATGCGATCTCGACCGCGCCGATCAACAAGCGCGCACTCTTTCTCGGCGGCTACAGTTTCCCCGGCCACACGGAATTTCTCGCGCACCTTACGCACACGCCCGAAGTCGCAATGGCCTTCGTCGCGGCCAACTTGAGGATCGTGCTAATCTCGACGCACGTGCCTCTGGCCGAAGCGATCCGTCTCGTCCGGCGCGAGCGCATCGAGCCGGTAGTGCGATTGGCGAACCGCGAACTCAAACGCTGGGGCATCCACGAGCCGCGACTCGCGGTGGCCGCGCTCAACCCGCACGGGGCGGAGGGCGGCCTGTTCGGCGTCGAAGAGTCTGCCGAGATCGTGCCCGCGGTGGAGGCGTGCAGGGAGTTGGGCATTAACGTGACGGGGCCGTTTTCGGCGGACACGGTTTTCCTGCGCGCCGCACGCGGCGAGTTCGATGCGGTCGTGGCCTGTTATCACGATCAGGCGATGATTCCGGTCAAGTGCCTCTCGTTCGGCGAAGCGGTCAACGTCTCGCTGGGGTTGCCGTTCATACGCACCTCGGTGGATCACGGGACGGCGTTTGACATCGCGGGGCGCGGGCTGGCGGAACATTCCAGCATGGTGGCGGCCATCATCCTCGCCGCCCAATTTTCGCGTATGGAAGACAGCAGCCAGGAAGCGGTGGCAGGCGACAGGTAGCAAACCCAAACAAAAA
>DASPJG010000757.1:0-3883 GCA_035628755.1 Pyrinomonadaceae bacterium | reverse complement strand
AGTTCGGAGATACGACGATCAGGATCGGCGTGGATGGCTTCCAGCAACACCTGAAAATGCCGGAGCATGCGCGTCGCCGTGTCGGCATCGAACAAGTCCGTATTGTATTTGAGTGATACCGTCGTGTCAGGAGCGGAGTTTGAAATCGTCAGTTCCAGATCGAACTTCGCAAACTCCTCTCCGGCGGGGAGAGAATTGACGGATAGATCGGGAAGCTCAAAGCTTTCCAGAGGATTGGTCTCCACGTCGAACATCACCTGAAAGAGCGGCGAATGTCTCAGGCTTCGTTCGGGCTTCAGCTCCTCGATCAGTTTTTCAAAGGGGAGGTCTTGATGCGCGTAGGCTTCCAAACACACCCGCTTCTCCTCCCTTAACGTTTCTCTGAAACTCCGCTCCCCGTCCAACTTCGTCCGCAGCACCAGCGTGTTGACGAAAAACCCGATCAACCCCTCGATCTCCGCCCGGTTGCGGTTCGCTATCGGCGCGCCCACCACCACGTCCCCCTGTCCCGTATAGCGGTAGAGCAAGACTTTGAAGGCCGCCAGCAGCAGCATGAACAGGGTCGCGCCCTCGCGCCGCGCTAAGCTCTCCAACCCGGTGACGAAGGCGGAAGGGAGGGTGAACCGGTGGGTCGCGCCGCGATAGCTTTGGAGGGCGGGGCGGGGACGGTCGGCGGGGAGTTCGAGGAGCGGGGGTGCGTCCATGAGTTGAGCGCGCCAGTAGGAGAGTTGGCGGGAGAGGGTGAGGCCGCGCAGGTAGTGGCGTTGCCAGAGGGCGAAGTCCGCGTATTGCAGCGGCAGTTCCTCCAGTTCTACGCTCTCGCCCGTCAGGAAGCCCCTGTATAACTGTCTCACCTCGTCAACAAAGATTTTGATTGACCATCCATCGCAGATGATGTGGTGCAGGATGAAAAGCAGCAGATGTTCTTCTTCGCTCAGGCGAAGCAGCGTGGCGCGCATCAGCGGGGCTTGGGATAAATCGAACGGGCGCGCAGACTCCGCCGCCGTAATCTTCGCCTGCTCTGTTATGCGTTCCTCTTCAGAGAGATGAGAGAAGTCTATCAATGGCAGGTCGAAGGGTTGCGCCTGATGAATAATTTGCGCCGGAGCATCGGACACCAAAGTGAAGGTCGTCCGCAGAATTTCGTGCCGCCGTATAACTTCCGAAAGGCTGCGGCGGAGCGCGTCCGCATCGAGACGACCCGACAGCCGGAAGGCCGCGGGCATGTTGTAAGCAGGGCTATCCGGCTCCATCTCAGCGAGAAACCACAACCGCTCCTGAGCGAAAGAGAGCGGAGCGGGAGAGGGAATCGCGCGCCGCTCAATGGTCTCCGTTGACGGAGCATTGATCCCCTTCTTTCTGAGAAGTTGCTCGATGAGATCGAGCTTGCCGGTTGATAATTTGCCCTGACGCCGCGATAACTCGTCCATGTCCTCTTACCTCTGAAGCACCTCTGCCCCGCAGCCCGCAAAATTCCCGCGCTACTTATGCAACGATCCTTTAGTCGCCGCGACGCTCAACTCGAATATCGCCGGTCGGGAGTTAATTGGTTGAGAGCAGGTCGTCCACTTCGCCAGCCGAAAGCTGTTCCACTTCTCTGACCGTCAACGCAATCTCTTCGACAATCTCCCTGCCCTCCCACATCTGCGCGAGCACTTCGACAATTCCCTCGACGGTCGGCATCTGGAACAACGCGCGCAGCGGTATCTCCACCCGAAATATCTGCCGCAGGCGCGACACGACCTGAGTCGCCAGCAAAGAGTGGCCGCCCAACTCGAAGAAGTTGTCGCGCAGACCGACCTGTTCCAGACCGATCACGTCCGCCCAAATTTCGGCGACTAATTCCTCAGCCGGAGTTTGGGGCGCGACAAACTCCACTTCGATTTCGCGCTTGCCGGGTTCGGGTGCGGGCAACGCCTTCCGGTCAACTTTCCCGTTGGAAGTGATAGGCAGCGCGTCGAGAATGACAAACGCGGAGGGGATCATGTAGTCGGGCAACTTCTCCCTGAGATACTGCCGCCACTCGGACGGGCGCGGGCGTTCTTCCCCGTCTAAGAGCACGACGTAAGCGGCCAGATTTTTTTGCGCGCCCTCGCCATGCGCCAGTGCCACAACTTCCTGCACGGCAGGATGCTCTCCGAGCACGGCCTCGATCTCGCCGAGTTCGATGCGGAAGCCGCGCACCTTCACTTGATGGTCGAGGCGTCCGAGAAACTCTATCCGTCCATCCGCGAGGTAGCGAGTGAGGTCGCCTGTTTTGTACAGGCGCGCGCCGGGCGTCGCGCTGAAGTGGTTGGGGACGAACTTGTCAGCCGTCACGTCTGGACGCTTCAGATAACCGCGCGCCAGACTCTCGCCGCCGATATAGAGTTCGCCTGCGACGCCGATGGGCACGCGTTGCAGGTGCTTGTCGAGGATGTAGAGTTCGGTATTGGCAATCGGGCGACCGATGGGCGGCAACGCAGGCCACTCGTCCGGCGATCCGCTCAGGGTATACGCGCTGACGACGTGGCACTCCGAAGGCCCGTACTGGTTATAAAGCGTGCAGTCGAGTTTCCTGAAAAAGCCCGACAGGGTTTTCGTGACTTGCAGTTGCTCTCCGGCGGTGTTGAGTTCTCGTAGGCTGACGGGAAGTAACCCTTCGCCGTCTGACACCTCGGCCAGTTGTTGCAACACGATGAAGGGCAGGTGCATTTTATTGATGCCCTGCTCCACTATGAATTGATGCAAACTGCCGACATCCCGCCGCACGTTATCAGGAATTAAGACGAGCGTGCCGCCCGCGCCCCACGTGGAAAAAGACTCGTGATTGGAGACATCGAAACTGAGAGAGGCAAACTGTAAGGTCTTTGCGCCGACTCCCAGCTTCGTATTTTCCAGTTGCCATGAGATGAGGTTGAAGAGAGAGCCGTGAATCATGGCGATGCCTTTCGGCCTGCCCGTCGAGCCGGAGGTATAAATCACGTAGGCGAGACAGTCTTTCGTCACCACGTTGGACGGATTTTCGGTCTTGCGCCGGGCAATCGTCTCCCAATCGGAATCGAGACAGATGAGCTTCGGGCATCGCGCTTCGAGGTGGCTCTTGAGCCGCTCCTGCGTGAGCATCACCGTCGGCGCGGCATCTTCCAACATAAAGGCAAGACGCTCTTCGGGGTAGGTCGGGTCGAACGGTACGTATGCGCCGCCTGATTTTATGACGGCCAGCATCGCCACCAGCATCTCAAGCGAACGCTCCATACAGATGCCGACCAGCACGTCAGCCCCGATGCCGTGCTCGCGCAGATAGTGTGCGAGTTGGTTGGCCTGCACGTTCAATTCTTCATAGGTCAACGCGCGGCCCTCAAACGACATCGCAATCGCTTCGGGCGTGCGGCGCGCCTGCGCCTCGAACAGTTGATGAACAAAGCTGTGTTCCTGCGTGTAGTCGCGAGCGGTGGCGTTCCAATTCTCTAGCTGCTGTTCGTCGGCTTTCGTCAGGATGGGCAAATCGAGAATGCGTTCGTCGGCATTTGCCTGAATGCTGCGCAGCAAAGTCTGGAAATGCCCTTCCAACCGGGCGATAGTGGCTTCGTCAAAAAGATCGGTGTTGTACTCGAAGAAACCCGCCAGCCCCTTCGGCGACTCATACATGTTAAGCAGCAAGTCGAACTTCGACGAGCCTGTGTCCACGTCGAGCACGGATGATGTCAGGCCGGGCAGACGCAGGGTCGGCGGCGGCGCATTTTGCAGAACGAACATCACCTGAAACAGAGGTTGATAGCTAACGTCTCTTCCGGTATGCAATTCTTCCAGCAACTTTTCAAAGGGGAGGTCTTGATGCGCGTAGGCTTCCAAACACACCCGCTTCTCCTCCCTTAACGTTTCTCTGAAACTCCGCTCCCCG
>DASPJG010000756.1:0-3391 GCA_035628755.1 Pyrinomonadaceae bacterium | reverse complement strand
CGAGCGTCAGCGAAGAGGTGTGGCAGCCGGTGGAGGCGGGCACGACGTTGAATCTGGGCGGTGCGGTCGAAGCGGGCACGCGCGTCTACGCGTGGGCGAACGGAGAGGCGCGCGAGGTGCAGGTCAATCAACAGGGCGCGGCGGCGTTGGACTTTCGCGTGCCCGCAGGAGAGTCGACGGTGATTATCAGCATGCACAAACCGAACGGCGCGACGGCGTTTCGCCGCATCGCTCTCAGCGGGCTGACGAAAGAGGAATTGCTCGCGCACGAGGAGGCTGCCCGCCCGTCAGCCGCGCTGGCGGAGCGTCTGCGGAAGGCCGAACGCTCGCCCATCGTGGAGGACGAGCAGATGACGTTCGTGTATCGGGGCAAGGCGAAGCGCGTGGAGGCGGTGGGGGACTTCACGAGTTGGAGCCCGCGCGGTCTGGCGTTGCGCGAACTGGCGGGGACGGACGTGAAATACCTGACCATGAAATTCGCGCGCGACGCGCGGGTCGAATACAAGTTCATCGCGGACGGCGAGTGGATCAACGATCCGCTCAGCGACAGCAATCTCGACAACGGCGTCGGCGGCTCCAACAACTTCTTCACGATGCCTGCCTACCGTCCTTCCGCGCTGGCGGACGCGAAGTGGACTTTGCGCGGCACGATTGAGCGGCTGGATGTGCCTGCACGCGCGCTCGAAGGAGGGAAGCGCGGGATTCAGGTCTACCTGCCGCCCGCTTACGCGCGTGGCGGAGAGGCGCGCTACCCCGTGCTGTACTTGCAGGACGGCTCGGAGTACGTGACGCGCGCACGCGCGGCAATCGTGGCCGACACTTTGATCGCGCAGGGGAAAGTCGCGCCCTTCATCATCGTCTTCGTTGACCCGGTTGACCGCTTCAAAGAGTACTGGGCAAGCGACAGCTTCGCGGACTTTATGGCGACGGAACTCGTGCCCTTCGTTGACGCGCGCTACCGCACGCGCGCCGACAGGGATGCACGCGCGCTGATGGGCGCGAGCCTCGGCGGCGTCATCTCCGTCTGGACGGCCATTCGCCACCCGGACGTGTTTGCGCGCGTGGCCGGACAGTCCACGGCCTTCCAGATCGGCGACGAGCGCGTGGTGACGGCTCTCTCCGGGTTGGAGCCGATGCGCGCGGCGCGACCGTTGAAGTTTTATTTCGACGTGGGACTGTTAGAGCCGATCTGGAAAGTGAACCGCCGCGTGCGCGTGCTGCTCGCGGGCAAGGGCTACCCGGTCGCCTACGCGGAAGCCGCCGCAGGCCACAACTGGACGAGTTGGCGCGACCAACTGGCAGAGGCTTTCACGCGCGTGTGGGCTGATTGACGCCATGCTTATCATGTCGAGTTGAGATAGGGAGCGGGCAAACGTAAAAACCCTTCGACGCACAGACGTAGAGAGCGCGTTCAAGCAAAGAAGGCGGAGAGAAGTTAGGCGGAAGCGCAAAAGAGCGTAAGGCATCCGGTAGAAATGTAGGGGCAGGCAAAGCCGCCGCCCGCGCGTTTGAGAAGGCGACGGGGGCAGACTTGCACGCCCCTACTCCCATCTCCTGCTCGTTTGCCACGCGCTCCCAGACCGCGAATCCATGCTTTAACGCTGCAAATTCATACTTTCACCCTACAAATTCACACTTTCACCTTACAAATTCACACTTCCGCACCACAAACCCGCACTTTCACCGTGCAGATTGGCACTTTCACCTTACAAATTGGCACTTTCACACTACAGATTCATACTTTCACGCTGCAAATTCGTACTTTCGCGCCGAAGATTTGTACTTTCACGTTGCAGATTCGCACTTCCGCGCCGCAGATTCGCACTTTCACCGTGATAATTCAGACTTTCGCCTCGCGGATTCGTCTTTTCGCGGTGCAAGTTTTTATTTTCACGCGGCGGGCGCAGGGCTTGACGTTGTGAACGGGAACTTCTCGCCCCGCGTGCGGCGGGTAGGCGGGCGGGCGGTTTAGGGATTAAAAAAAGCCGCCGGAACTAAATGAAGAGGCCGCCAGTGCCCTCGCTGCACTGGCGGCCTCTCCTTTCGCTCAACGCTTTTCAGCGCGAGCGAAAGGGTTTGGGAAGGTGTGGCGGTTATTGCTTGCCGGGCGTCGCCGCCGCACCTCCCGCGTCTGCATTGCGCTGCTTGGTCGTCGCACCGGCCTTTGTCGCGCCGGTGGCTTCGTTCTGACTAGCTTCGAGGCCGGGCAGGGCTTCCACGTTGACGAAGAAGCTGAAGCCGCCCTGCTCCTGCACGCCCAGCAGGAACTGCACGTCTATCGAATTGCCCGGCGCAAGACCGCCGCCCGGCAATGCGACCGTGAGCGTGGAGTTTAAGCCGCCGCCGTTCGGTTGCGTCGGCGGTTCGAGCGTTAGCCCGTTGACCGTGACGACAGTGTTGCCCGCCGAATCCTTGACCTCACCCGTCGAACTGAGGACGCGCAGGTCGGACTGTCCGGGCGTCCGGTTGTTGATAGTCGTCAGGTCAACGATGCGGAAGCGGAGCCGCGTCACGGGCACGCCGAGCGTGTTCTTGAAGCGGCGTTGGATGGAGAGCGTGCCGAAGGCTGCGTTCGTCGGGTTTGCGCCGAACGAGCTGCGCACGCGGTTGGGCGGAGCCACCGAAGGCAGCGTCGGGTCAATCAACGACGCCTTGATGACGGCGTTGCGCTGAATGGGCGAGTCCAGATTCTCCGTCCCCGGTGCGCCGAGGATCGGCGTCAGGACGCTGCCGACCGGCGTGGCGGGCGTCGTCGAGACGAGGATGAAGTCCGCCGTGTTGTCGTTCGTGTCCTTCGGCAGGCCGGAGAGCAGGTTGCGTGCGAAGCTGTACTCGGAGGTGCTGCCGCCCGCTGCCGGGAGGGTTGCGCCTTCGAGCAACAGCGAGCAGTTGCCGCCAGTGTTCGAGGCGAAGCCGACCGCATCCCGGCGCGTGACGGTAGAGAAGTCAGCCGGGGTCGCCGTGTTGAACAGGGCGAGGTTGCGGTCGTCTTCTATATCGTTGGTCACGAGCAGGGTTTGGTCGGGAACAGCCGTCGTCGTGAGACTGTAGGCTGAACCCGCGATGAGGTAGTGGCCGCGAGCCGGGAGCGGCTCTGTCGCCGCCGGAATGACCGCTACCACGATGGGCGCGGCGGTGCAGTCCGCGCCGCTCTTGACGAGCGCGTAGTTGCTGATGTCGATGGGTGCGTCGGTGTTGTTGTACAACTCGACGAAATCATCGTTCGGGCCGCCGGGGCCGCTCGTGCGCACCTCGGAGATGAGCACTGTGCCCGGCGGGTTGGCGGCGGTGATCGTGCCCGTCGCGATGCCCGTCCCGCTGATCGTGCCGCTGACCGGCGCGCTCAAAGTGACGGTGAAGGTTTCATCCGACTCGCCGTTGTCGCCGTCGG
>DASPJG010000755.1:0-2552 GCA_035628755.1 Pyrinomonadaceae bacterium | reverse complement strand
CACCAGCACGCGCAGGGGAATGCTCGTCGCGGCGTTTGTGGGCGGCGACAGAAAGCCGAAGTACATGATGATGATGACGGCGATGAACGCCTCCAGGATCATGATGAACTTGCCCTGCGTGATGAGATAAGTCTGGCAGGTCTGGTAGATGAGTTCGGAAATCTCCCGCATGGACTTGTGGACGGGAAGATTTTTCAACTGCTTGTAGATGACGAGGCCGAACAAGAGGCCGAGCGCGCAGATGACGAGGCCGAGCAGCAGGAGCGTGTGGCCGTCAATACTGCCGTTTAAAAATTCGACGCGCGAGAGGTCGGGCAGGACGAGGTTGGCCTCGCCGCCGGAATGGTGCTGCGGCGCGACGGCCTGTGCCGATGCGCCGGTTCCGCGCGACTCGGGCGGTGCGGCGTGCGACTGCGCCGCCGCGCCTGCCGCCAGCATTAGGACAACGGCGAAACTCGCCGCGATGCGGCTGACGCCCGGTGCGTGTGTTGATAAAAACCTGATCAGAAAATAGGTGAGGGCGAGCAGCAGCACACCTGTGGCAGAAAGCAGTATTGATTCCACGACTTGACGATCTCCTGTTTGTGTAAAAAAGTGTTCGGAAAATTCCGGCGCGCGAGCAAGAGAAGACGCCAAAGGAAGTTTCCGTCCTCGACGGCTTCCCACTACACGTCAGCTAATCGCGCTGGAAGTCGGCCATTATGGCCGATTTTTGCCCGAACTGTCCACACGAGAAAAGCGAAAGTAGAAAGGCGAAAGTTGAAGGGTGAGAATGGTTTTACCGCACACGGCGGCCACGCGCCGGTTGCCTTGATAGTGTTGTTATATAATTGTTCCGTGAGCAGAAAACACTTAACAGCCGGACGCCCGCAGATAACTAAAGGCAAGCCGGATGACAAAGTGAAGGTGATCGTCGAGATGCCGCGTTCTTTACGGGATGAAGCCTTAGAAAAAGCACGACAACAAGACGTTTCCCTTTCGCAAGTCCTCCGCATGGCAACGCGCGCCTTCGTCGCAGGTCGTCTCACTTTTTCATTAACAGAAGAGTAGAGATTGTTGTCACTTTCAGGCGAAGCCGCGTATTAAGCCTACCGTCTCAACTTAATTCTCAATCAAGCAAAATGTAGACAGTCAACAGTGCGTTGCCTATAATGTTCCCGGTGCTAGTAACACCTCCGAGAGCGGTCTACACGACTGTTAGAACCTGACGAGAGGTGGCACTAATGAGCACTAAAATCCAGTTGACTTATAATGTCGAGTACGAAGTCGGGCTTGAAGCCGAGAGCCTCACACCCGCCAGAATAGAAGAAATCTCCGCCCAACAATCCATCTTCTTGTGCCGCTGGCTTTTCTACTTGCTTAGACAAGCTGCCGTCGGCGCATCCTCCGACCCGCTTTTCAAGCCTCAAGTCTTCCTGCCCGCAATTGAAGCCGTCTCGCTCGTCGGCGAAGCTATCAGCCGTGAGGCGAGCGAACACGTCGAACGCCTGTCTCGTTTGGAACAACAAGCGAGCGCGCGAGGCAAGAGGCGTTGAAGGAGAAATAAGCTTGTAGGGACAAGCCCGCTGTCCCTACAAACTTGTTCGATTCTTATGCGCTTTCGGGGACGAGCGAACTCTTGCGCTCGCCGCGCAGTTTGACGAGCGCGGTGATGGCGAGGTAGGTGGCGAGCAGGACGAGGGCGGCGGAGGCGATGGCGTTGACGAGTTTGATGTCGAAGCCGTTCGCGGCACGGAGGTTTCCGTAGGCGAGTTTGCAGAGCGCCCAGAGCGTGATGGTGAGGACGAAAAGCATCGGGTAGAGCGTGAAGGCGATGCGCTGGCGCGCCTGATAGAGCCAGACGGTGATGGCGAGCAGCGTGAGCGCGGCGAGCAGTTGGTTCGACGCGCCGAAGAGCGTCCAGAATTCCGTCCACATGCCTTCGCGCGCGTAGATGATGAAATAGAAGGGCAGCGCGATGGTCAGGAGCGTGCCTGCGAGCGCGCCGAAGTGGCCGCGCCAGCCGAAAAGTTCCTGCACGATGTAGCGACCGAGGCGCGTGCACACGTCAAGCGTGTCGAAGACGAAGGTGGAGAAGGCCATCGCGCCGAAAGTGACGGCGAATTTGAGGTTGTCCGCGCCGATGATGAGCGTCATGAACTGGCCGATGCCGTTGCCGTAGATCGTCCCCGGCGCTTTGCCTTTGAGGTCGACGGGCGCGGCGATCATCACGGTGACGAGCGCGATGAGCGCGACGAAGCCCTCGGCCAGCATCGCGCCGTAGCCGACCGGCTTGATGTCGGACTCTCGATTAACCTGCTTCGAGGTCGTGCCGGAACAGACGAGGCCGTGGAAGCCGGAGCACGCGCCGCACGCAATGGTCACGAAAAGGAAGGGAAAGAGCGTGCCCGTCAGGCCGCCCGTGTCCCAAGACTTGAACGCCGGTTGCAGAATTTGATAGCGACCCGACAGCCCGCCGAAAAGCACGCCGACGAGGCCGAGCGCGAGCGCGCTGTAGAGGATGAAACCGCCGAGATAGCCGCGCGGCTGCAAGAGCGCCCAGACGGGCACGA
>DASPJG010000754.1:0-10696 GCA_035628755.1 Pyrinomonadaceae bacterium | reverse complement strand
ACGGGGAATCAGTGCATCCAGCCCTTCTTTCCCCGCGCTCTCGCCCAAATCTTTACGCTCGATGTAGGCGAGGCGATGGCCGTCGGTCGTGATCATGCGTCCGCCAGTTTTGTCGAGAATGAACTTCGCGCCCGAAAGCGTGTAACGCGACTCTTCGAGCGTGATGGCGAAGATGGTGCGGTCAATGAAGGTTTTGAAAACGTTGGCGGGCAGTTTGATTGACGCGGCGCGGAAATTCGGAATCTCCGGGAACGTGTCGCGTTCGACGCCCGCGACGCGGAAATTCGAACGCTCGCATTTTACGCTCGCCCAGTTGTTCTCATCCTTGCGAAAGTTGACGGTCGAGTCCGGAAGGACGCGGGCGATGTCGAACAGCTTGCGCGCGCTGACGCACATCGAGCCGGGCGTCTTGATGTCGGCCTCCGTCTCGCAACGCAGGGTGGCGTCGAGGTCTGTGCCGATGAGACGAATCGTGTTTTCACCGACCGACTCGATGAGGATATTTGAGAGTACGGGGATCGTGTTCTTCTTCTCGACAATGCCCTGCACAAACCCGAGCTCTTTTTGCAGAGCGTTCTTACTAATGTTGAATTCCATCTACGGTCTCCTCTAGAGAAATAGCTGTCTGAAAGTTGTTATCTCGAAACGTTTTTCTAAAACTGCCTTTTCTTATTTATACTAATTTAATACCTTGTTTATATATCTAGTAGTAGTAGTAGGGGCTGTGGAAATGTGGAAAAGTCACTTTATTGTTGTATCCAAAGGAATTGTTTTCCACAGGGGCTGTGGAAATCGCTGTGGATAACTTGGTCGAACTGTGGAAAAAGCGATTTTAGCAAAAGTTTTCCACATTTCCACAGCCCCTATTATTGCGCTGCCTGTGGAAATGTGGAAAACTCGAAGTCAAATATAGGCATATAAAAGGTTTATCGTGTATCCGTACTGTGGAAAACTTTTTGACCCAAAAGCGGCCTAACTACTTGCAAAGACTATCCATAAGCTCGCTGACGACCCTGTGGAAATTTTGATCGGCGGCAACGAGCGCTTGTATCTTGTCTACAGAGTGAATTACGGTCGTGTGGTGCTTGCCGCCGAACTCCCGACCAATCTCTGGAAAGCTGGTTTTCGTCAGCCGCTTGCACAGATACATTGCCACCTGCCGCGGCACGGCGATCTGTCGCGCGTTGTTCTTCGACTTCAATTCCTCGACCCGTAGACGGTAGTGCGAAGCGACCGTGCGCTGTATCTGCTCGATGGTGACGCCGACGGGTTGGTCGTCCTCCGCGATGTTGCGGATGGCATCTTGCGCCAGCATCTTCGAGATGGGCAGGCCGCGCAAGGAAGCAATGGCGACGAGGCGCACGAGTGAGCCTTCGAGTTCGCGTATGTTGCTTTTAACTTTTCCGGCAATGAAGAACGCCACGTCGTCGGGCAAAGTAACGCCGTCAAGATCGGCCTTGCGTTTCAGGATCGCCACTTTCGTTTCGAGATCGGGCGGCTCCATGTCGGCGATCAGTCCCCACTCGAAACGTGAGTGCAGGCGTTCTTCGAGCGTCGGTATTTCGCGCGGCGGGCAGTCGGAAGTGATGACGATCTGTTTCTGTCCATCGTAAAGCGCGTTGAAAGTGTGAAAAAACTCTTCCTGCGTGCGCTCTTTGCCCGCCATAAACTGGATGTCGTCCATCAAGAGCACGTCAATTGAGCGATACTTCTCGCGAAACGTCTGAGTTTTGTCGTAACGAATCGCGTTGATCAGTTCGTTCATGAACTTCTCGGCGGAGATATAGGACAGGCGCAAGTATTTGTTGCGCTGCTTGATGGAATGGCCGACGGCGTGCATCAAGTGGGTTTTACCCAATCCCACACCACCATATATATATAGAGGGTTGTAGGTTTTCCCCGGAGCTTCCGCCACCGCCAGCGAGGCAGCATGCGCAAATTGGTTACATGAACCGACAACAAAGGTTTGAAAAGAGCATTTCGGATTGAGCGAGAGTTCCAGCGGCTCTATATCAACAAAATTTGTCGCGCTCGGAGCTAACCCGTCAGATTCCGCCGCTTCCAGTAGTGAAAAAAGGCTGGACGTTTTATTACCGCTGTTCTCATTGACCGTCGAAGGCGCGCTGAAGGCAGCATCCTCATCATTGTCTTTATTTATATCCAATCCGGCGGTGGCGGTCGGGGCATCGTCTACCGCCCAATCAACGTGGTAGGTGGCAAGATTCAACTCTTGCAGCGAAGCATCAATCACATCGGAATAGTTTGAACTCACCCAATCTTTCACCACCTGGTTCGGCGCACGCAGGTGCAGGACGTGTCCCGCCTCGTCGCAACCATCGAACTGAATCGAACGAAACCAGGTTTCGAAACTTTGGTGGTTAAGCCGTTTTTCGACAGCCTGAAGAAGATTGTTCCAAACTCTATTTTCGATAGCTGTGCTCATCGCTTTGCTCGTTCCACTCCGAATTTAACTTATCGAGCGCATATCAACTGAATCAAAATAGTGCAATCACAACTTTAACGCTGCTCAAGGACTCCTTTGAACCAAGCGGCGGAAAATGTTGCAATAGCACCCTTTTCTACTTCTTTTCTGACTCATTACTTGAAGGTTTTCCACAGGTTTTCCACAGGCTGTGGAAAACCTCTTGGTACTTAAAGTGTTCCTTTAAGTATTTATTTATCAAGTAGTTACGGGGATTTTCCCGTTGCGAAACGGGCGCGAGACTAGCATAGCGAAATCTGAAATGCAAGAGAATTCCACAGCTCAAAAAAATAAATCCTGAGACCGCCGGAAACCCCCAAAATCCGTCAATTCCAACGTCGCAGCAAATCCGGGGAAATCCACAGTTGAATCGTTTTAGAACATTTAGCGGAAAGCGTGTTTTAGGGAAGTTTTCATCGTGCCGGGAACAAAATGTTCACAATGCGCGCCGTTTGAGCTTGAATATGGCCGCGCATTTCTTGACATAACCGACGCCGAAAGTTAGTCTTACTGTTTTCGCTGGAGGAGGAAATTATTTACTATGCCAAAGCGCACATTCCAACCGAACAATCGTCGCCGCGCCAAAACTCACGGCTTTCGCGCGCGCATGGCGACCAAGAATGGCCGTCTAGTCTTGAAGAGACGCCGCGCCAAGGGTCGCAAGAGGCTGACACCGTCGCATTACTAAATCGAAACGGCGTGCCGTCCGGTCGTCCAAAACTGCGTAAATCCGCGGAGTTTCGCTCGGTTTACGAAGAGGGAAAGCGATTTGACGGTCGTCTGATGACAGCTTTCGTGCGGCGAAACGAGGTTGGGCGTCACCGTTTGGGCATCACCGCCTCCAAACGTGTCGCACGTCTCGCCGTTGATCGCAACCGCATGAAGCGTCTGCTGCGCGAGCTGTTTCGGCTGAGCGAGCCCACGCTTCAGGGCATTGAGCCGCATTACGATTGGGTGCTCAACGCGAAGCGTTCGCTGTTGAAGGTGAAGCTGGCCGACTCGTTGGAAGATTTTCAGAAGATAGTTGCTGCGGTCGTCGCCAGAGGTGGGCACGATGCGCGCAGTTCGGACGGGCAGAAAAAGCTGTGAAGTACGTTCTGTTGTGGCCGTTGAAATTCTATAAGACAGCGATTTCGCCGCTGCTCCCGCCAGCTTGCCGTTTTGTTCCAACCTGTTCAGAATACGCTTATCAGGCTGTAGATCGTTACGGCGTTGTGCGCGGCGGATGGATGGGTATACGTCGCATCGCGCGGTGTCACCCTTTTCATCCGGGTGGTTACGATCCGGTTAAGTAATTTTAAGCGTCGGGTCTGTGATATTTTTCGACCCCGAGCATTTATTCTGACAGCAAACACTAATGGATCAAAAGCGTCTACTTCTGGCTTTCGTCTTATCTGCGGCGATACTTTTCGGATGGACATATTTCATCGAACGCACAGCCCCCAGACCGAACAAAGCCAATTCTCAAACAGAAACTTCCAATAACTCTGCGACCCTCTCTCCGTCACCCCAGACGACCGCGCCCGTCGCAACGCCGACACCTTCCGATATTGCCGCTTCCCCGATACCGGATAATGTCCCGCAACGGAAAGTGGTCGTTGAAACTCCGCTTTACAGGGTGGAACTCGACAGCAAGGGCGCAATAGCGACGAGTTGGATCGTCAAGCAGAATAAAGACACGGGGCGTCCGCTTTACTCCGTCGCGGGCGATCAAAATAATCGCCAACCGCTCGAACTCATCCCCTCTGAAAAAAATCTTCCGCCGAATCAACCTCAACTCCTGCAAATCGCTCGGCAGACGGCTTTGAATATCTCGACCGGAGATGCCGCTCTGGATAATCTGCTGGCGTCGAAAAATTTCAAGGCCGGTGGCGTAGACGGTGAGAACGGCGAGGCGCGCGTCGAAATCAAAAGCGGTGAGACAAAGCAACTCGACTTCACGATGCGCGACGAAGCGACCGGCCTCGATGTAGTTAAGACTCTCCGTTTCGACGCGAACAGCTACAGCGTCGATCTGGGTCTTAAGCTGGCGCGCGGCGGTCAGCCGATGCAAAACGCTAAACTTGCTATCGGGCCGAGCATCGGCGATCAGGGCGTTCCTTCTTTCACCTTTTATTCGGTCGCGCCGGAAGGCGTGGCGGTCATTGACGGCGAAGCTCAACTCTTTTACGGAACTTCGATTCATGGCAACGAAGGAAGTCCGGATCGTCAAGTTGTCGGTGGCACGATAGATTGGGCAGGCGTCGGCGACACTTACTTCGCGATGGTCGCGATACCCCCGAAGCCGACCGAAGGTTTGGAGTTTCGCACCGTTAAATATCAGCACGAGGCGAACGGCAATAAGGAAGAGCGTTTTCTCCTGACGGCTTATGTCAACGTCCCCGCCGACGGTTCGCTCACGCGTCTCTACGTCGGCCCCAAAGATCACGATCTGCTCGATCAGGCGAGCGTCGAGATCGGTAAAACAATCAATCGCGAAATAGACCTCGGGGGGTTGATCAACTACGGTTGGCTGGGAAGCTTCACACGACCGCTCGCCGCCCCGATTCTCTGGTCGATCAAGCACCTGCACAGGATGACGGGAAGCTACGGCCTCGCCATCATTATCTTCACGATCATCATTTATTCCCTGTTTTTCCCTCTAAAATGGCGTTCTTCCAAGTCTATGAAGAAGGCGCAGAAACTCGCGCCGCGCATGAAAGAGGTACAGGAAAAGATCAAGGCACTCAAGCCGAACGACCCGCGTCTGAAGGAATTGCAGATGGAACAACTGCGTCTGATGAAGGAGGGCAACATCCTCGGCGGTTGTTTGCCTTTGCTGATTCAGATGCCGTTTCTCATCGCGCTCTACAGCGCCATCACGATCTCGATAGACTTCCGACAGGCGACGTTTCTCTGGCTGCCTGATCTCTCTGCCGCAGACCCTTATAAACTGCTGCCAATCTTGATGGCCGGTTCGATGGTCGTCTTGCAGTTCATTACGCCCGCGCCATCGGCTGATCCGCTGCAACGCAAGATGATGGCCATCGTCATGCCGGCGATGATGCTTTACATTCTGTGGAGCGCGCCTGCCGGGCTGCTTGTCTACTGGATCGTCGGAAACATCGTCGGTTTCACGCAACAGATGGTGATCAATCGTCTCATCAAATCAGAAGATGATGAGGAGCCGCCGGAAAAGAAAAAAGCCGGGTCGGGTCAAGCGAAAAAACTACGCGAGGCTAGGGTCTCTTAGCGTGCGCAGTTCTTAGCAAAGCTAGGCTTGATACGATCATTCACGTAAAATTTTACGGACGCAGTGAGTGCAGCTTATGAATGAAACTTGCCAGCAGGCGCAAACATTTCTGAATGATGTCTTCAACGGTTGCCAACTCGACCTCAGCGCGCGTGCGGCTGAGTCTAAAGAAGGATGTCTGTTAGAGTTGGACGGTGAGGACGCGTCGCTCTTGCGTAGCGAAGGCGGTGAGTTGTTGAGCGCGCTTGAGCATCTTGTCAATCAGGCTTTCGGACGTGCGCTCCCGCAAGGCGAACGATTCATCTGCGACGTGCAAAACTTTCGCGCGGCCCGGGAAGCCGAACTTCGCGCGATGGCGCGTCACGCCGCCGAACGCGTCCGCACCACGCGCTCCGCTTTCACCTTCGGGCCGATGAATTCTAATGAACGTCGCATCATCCACACGTCTCTCGCCGAGGAGCCAGACCTCCACACTGAATCAGTCGGAGAGGGCAACGCGCGCAGACTCAAAGTGACTTTAAAAGTCACAGGCTAAGTTTCGACACTCATCTCAGAGATCGTGTCGCGCGTGCCAACGCGACACGATCTTTTCTTTTTGCCGTGTCAAGCAAAGACACCATCGTTGCGCTTTCAACGCCGCCGGGTAGGAGCGGCATTGGCGTCATCCGGCTCAGCGGCGAACGCTCGCTCGACTATATTCGCTCGCTGCTCAACGATGCTCACTTTTCACCGGAACCGCACCGGGTCGCGCTCAGAAAAATTTTTGACCCGCAGAGCCACGAACTCCTCGACCGCGCACTCATCACCTATTTCAAAGCGCCTCGCTCGTTCACTGGCGAAGACATCGCGGAACTGAGTTGTCATGGTTCGCCCGTGCTGTTGTTGCACATCGTGGATGCGCTCTTGGCTCTCGGCGCGCGCGCTGCGGACGCAGGCGAATTCACCCTCCGCGCGCTCGCCAATCAACGTCTGAATCTCAGCCAAGCCGAAGCCGTGCGCGATTTGATTGACGCGCAAACACAGGCCGCCGTGCGACAGGCTGCGCGCCAACTTGGCGGTGAACTCTCCGCACGCCTTCAGCCGACCAAAGATGCGCTGCTTGAAATCATAGTTCCGCTCGAATCCTCGCTCGAATTTGTCGAAGACGATTTGCCCCAAATAGCTCTCGAAAGAATCAGCCTTAATCTCACAAATCTCATCCAATCTCTCGACGAACTAGCTGCCACATTCCGCGCCGGACGCCTCCTCAAGGATGGGCTGAAGGTCGCTTTAGTAGGACGCCCGAATGTCGGTAAGTCCAGTGTTTTCAATAAATTACTTGCTACTGATAGGGCTATCGTAACGGAGATTCCGGGCACGACCCGTGATAGTTTAAGTGAGTTGTTGAACATTGATGGCGTACCTGTTCTGCTTACGGATACTGCCGGAATGCGTGAAGCGAACGACCGCGTCGAGTATTTGGGAATCGAACGCACGCGCCGCGCTATTGCTGACGCAGACCTGATTCTTTTCGTGCTTGATGGCTCTCAACCCCTGACGGATGATGATCGGGCGATATTTGCGGACATAGTTGAAAGTAAATATCTGATAGTGTTGAATAAAAGCGACTTAGAGGGTTTTGATAATTTGATTTGTGCCGGGATTGGTGATAACTCTAGACATGTTGTGGTCTCTGCAAAGACCAGTGAGGGACTTGATGCCCTACGCGCTGCTATAATGGGCGCATTCGAGTTTGAGGGCGCAACTGACTCAGGATTTTTAATCACTAATGCGCGCCACTTCGACCTGCTGCGTCGTTCGGCAGACGCGCTTCGCTCATCAAAGTTGCACGTGGCTCAAGGCGCGAGCGAAGATTTGATACTGGTCGGACTCTACGAAGCACTCCGTTACCTTGATGAAATAACAGGTGAGACGACCCCGGAAGATGTTCTCTCGCAGATATTTGCCACATTTTGTATAGGAAAGTAGTTATGAGTTTTGATGAAAAGTTTGACGTGATCGTCATCGGAGCAGGCCACGCGGGTTGTGAGGCTGCATCCGCATCCGCACGCCTCGGCGCGCAGACCGCTTTGGTTACGCTCAATCTCGATTTGATAGGCCAAATGTCTTGCAATCCCGCTATTGGGGGAATTGCCAAAGGACACATTGTGCGCGAGATAGACGCCCTCGGCGGCATCATGGGGCGCGTCATTGACCGCACTGGTATCCAGTTTCGCCTCTTGAACCGCTCACGCGGCCCCGCCGTGCAAGCTCCGCGCGCTCAAGCCGATCGTGCGCTTTATCGTACAGAGATGCGTCAGGTTCTTGAGGAGACGCCGAATCTGCATTTGCGGCAGGGACTCGTGATCGAGTTACTCGTGGAAGACGGTCACATTACCGGGGTCGAGATGCAGGACACGCGGCGTCTGCGCGCCGATGCAGTTGTCGTCGCCACCGGAACTTTCCTTAATGGCTTAGTCCACACAGGTCGTCGCACTTATACCGCCGGGCGTGCCGGTGAACCGGCCTCGATAGAGTTGGCCGAGTGTCTCAAACGGCTTGGCTTCCCCGTCGGGCGTTTGAAGACAGGCACACCGCCGCGTCTCGATGGGCGCACTATTGATTGGGACAATTTCGAGCCGCAACTTGCAGACGAACGGCCAGTCCCCTTCTCATTTTCCACCGAAACTATTGAACAGCCTCAAGTTACCTGCTTCATCGGATATACGAACGAGGATGTGCATGACTCTATCCGGGCAAACATTCACCAGTCGCCGCTTTATTCCGGCCAGATAAAAGGGGTTGGGCCACGTTATTGTCCTTCGATTGAGGACAAGGTCGTCAAATTCCCGGACAAGACGCGTCACCAACTTTTTCTCGAACCCGAAGGCCATAATACTTCTGAAGTCTATTTAAACGGTTTCTCGACCTCCATGCCCGCCGAGTTTCAGCAGGAACTCGTGCACAAGATTCCCGGCTTAGAGGAAGCGCGTATCATCCGTCCCGGTTACGCTATAGAGTACGATTTTGTTGATCCGCGAGAATTGACGCCTTACTTGCAAACTGCTCGAATCAGTGGCCTGTTTCTAGCCGGACAGATTAACGGTACGACCGGATATGAGGAGGCTGCTTGTCAGGGCTTACTCGCAGGCATCAACGCTGCACTCTACATTCAGAAACGTGAGGGCTTTCGTCTCAGACGCGACGAATCTTACATCGGTGTTCTGATGGATGATTTAATCACTCACGGGGTGGACGAGCCATATCGCATGTTCACTTCGCGTGCGGAACACCGTCTAGCCTTGCGTTATGACACTGCGGATGCTCGCCTTACTCCGCACGGCAAAAACCTCGGCCTTGTTGGCGATACGCTTTGGGAAGCCTTCAATGCCCGTCGTGAACGTTTGGCGCAGTTAAGGAATGCCTTAGAGACCACTCGTTTCAAGCGAACCGACAGCGTTTATAGAGACCTTGCGCAAATTCTGGGCGACTTAGGTGATTCCATCAACTTGTCTCAACTGTCTCAGCGTCAGAATGTTTCACATGAAATGATTCGCAATCTGCTTCCCTTTTCGCTCCGAGAGCAGATTTCTCATTCCGATCTGGAAACCACGCTGGCCGACCTTTTGTATTGTGGTTATGTCCAGTCCCAGAAAGATAGTTTTGAGCGCATCTTCCACAACGATGGCTTGCGGATGCCTGTAAACTTTGATTTTCACACAGTAAGCGGTCTCTCGAATGAGATGGTCGAGCGTCTTGAGCGTGCAAAGCCTCAGACTTTCGGACAAGCTCGCCGCATCCCCGGCATGACTCCCGCGGCTCTATCCACACTTTTAGTCCGACTTAAACTACAACAAGCGGCTTAGAGCCTATGTTTCACGTGTCACATTGCGCCCTGATGTGACACGTGAAACATAGCTAACGAGACGAATAAAACGAGGTGTTGCTGACAAAAAAGTAGCACGTGGCGGAAGTTTGTGTTAGTTTAGGCGAAATTTCATGTCGTTCCTGCGCTGGGTAGACTAAATGGCTAAAATTATCGCGGTCGCAAATCAAAAGGGCGGCGTCGGGAAAACTACTACATCCGTAAATTTGGCTGCTTCGCTTGCGGCCTCTGAAATGCGCGTTCTGCTTGTAGATACCGACCCGCAGGCAAATGCTACCTCGGGCGTGGGTATTCAACGCGGCAGTTTCAGGCGCAGCCTCTATCACGCGCTCATCCTCGACGAGCCGCTATCAAACATACTCCAGAGCACGGAGTTGCCTCTTTTAAAAGTTTTACCGGCGGACAGAAATCTGACCGGGGCAGAAGTTGAGTTGGTCGAAGTAGAGCGGAGAGAATACAAATTACAGGAAGTATTGCGCAGCGTTCAGCAGGAATATGATTTTATTATCATTGATTGTCCGCCCTCGCTCGGTCTGTTGACTCTCAACGCCCTGACAAGCGCCGATACGCTTTTAGTCCCTATCCAGTGTGAATATTACGCCCTTGAGGGCGTCACCGAGTTGTTCGACACCTTATCGAGGATAAGACGCTCACTTAATCCGGGTTTGACCATCGAGGGTTTGTTGCTGACAATGTATGACGACCGCACGAATCTCTCCTCGGCGGTCGCGGCGGACTTACGCAGTTTTTACGGTCAACAGGTTTTGGAGACAGTTATCCCCCGGAATGTGCGTTTAGCGGAAGCCCCCAGCTACGGTAAGCCTATTATCCTCTATGATATACGCTCGCGCGGAGCGGAAAGCTATCTTCAGTTGGCGAAGGAGATAATCACTCATGACAAGAAAAGTTCTAGGGCGAGGCTTGAGCGCTCTGCTGTCGGAGACGCCAGCGACAGCCAATGAAGAATTAAGAGAAGTTGATATAGACCTCATCGAACCAAATAACGTGCAACCGCGGACGCGCTTCGACGAAACGCAGTTGGAGGAACTGGCACAGTCCATCAAGACCAACGGCGTGGTTCAGCCCATATTGGTGCGGAAAACCAACGGCGGGCGTT
>DASPJG010000753.1:0-3700 GCA_035628755.1 Pyrinomonadaceae bacterium | reverse complement strand
GCGGCGGACGAGAGCGACGCCACGACGAGCACGCCGAAGATTGCGGCGCGCGTTGACACTGCACAGGCGCGCAGGAGGAGGCGGAGGCGCGCAGGAAGTTTGTTGAGTCTCCTGCGCGCCTCCGCCTCCTCCTCCTGCGGCGCGCCTGCGGGTTGAAATCTGCTGGTCAAACAATTCTCCGTCAAAATCTACCTGCGCCGCGTCTCGGCGACGTTGATGGCGAGGATGCGGTCGCCGCGCGTGATGCGGTCAACTATTTCCATGCCTTCGATAACGCGCGCGAAGACGGTATAGCCTCCGTCGAGATGCGGCTGCGGCGAGTGTGTGACGAACCACTGCGAGCCGCCCGTGTCTTTGCCGGAGAGCGCCATGCCGACCGCGCCGCGACCGTACGGCTCCTCGTTGATCTCGCAACGAATCTGGTAGCCGGGGCCGCCGTTGCCGTCGCCGCGCGGGTCGCCGCCCTGCACGACGAAGTTCGGCACGACCCGGTGAAATGCGATCTGGTTGAAGTAGCCGCGACGCGCGAGTTGGACGAAGTTGTCTACCGTGAGCGGCGCGGCGTCGGGCAGGAGTTCCAACTTGAACGCGCCCTTGTCCGTGTTGACGGTGGCGACGACGCGCGCGTTCCGGCGGGCGAGCGCGCGACGATAATCGCCGATGCGATTGCGCGTGGCGACCGTTTCGATGCGCCCTTCCGCCGCGCCCGCTTCGGCGTCGGGCTGCGCGGATTGCAGGATGGCGGCGGCGCGGCGGCGGAGCAGGTAGTCGGGCGAGTCGAGCGCGGTTCTGATCGCGCCGAGCGCGGCCTCGGATTTTTGTTTGGCGAGCGCATCGAGGATGGCGAGCGCGGCATCGTTCATCTCGTCGCGCTGGAGGGCTGCGGGGAGGGCTGCGGCGAGCGCGGCGGCGGTCTCCGGGTCGGGCGGGAGTTCGCCGAGCTGGCTGGCGGCAGTGGCGCGCACGATCACGTCGGGCGCGGCGAGTTGCCCGCGCATGACGAGCACGCCGTCGGGCGGCTTGAAGGCGGCGATGGCCGTCAGCACGTCGGGTATGGCGAGCGCGGGCGTGGACGCCTCCCCGAGCATCGTGCGCAAAGCCAACTGCGCGTCGGCCTGCACGGAGACCACGCTGTTGCCCGCCCTCTCGCTCGATACGGCGGCGATCTCGCCGAGACCTTGCGCCACGGCAGCATAAGTCTGCCACGTAATGCGGCTGTCGGGCGCGCGGAAGGCGAGCTGGTGAAAGGGGCGTTCGCGCAAATACTGATTGGGCGCGATGCGCGCAAACGCGATCTCGACTTCCGGCGCGCTCCACATTTCGGCCTCGCGGAGCGCACGGATGAAAGCGAGCGCGCGTTCGTTCCCGCTGCCCGCGAGCACGCGGCTGAGTCCGCCGACGAGTTCATAAAGTTCGTTCAACTCGGCGGGACGCGCCGCCGCGTTCGCGGTCTTCGCCGCTCGATACGCGCTCAACAAAGTCTCGCCGCGTTTGATGAGCGGGTCGGCGGCGCGCGCGTCGCGCAAAGCGCCGAGCGAGCGGAGCGCGCTGACGCGCACGCGTTCGTCGCGGTCGTTGGCGGCGCGTTCGAGCAACAGATCGAACGCCCCTTTGTCTTCCGCCGCGCCGAGCGCGCGGGCGGCATTGGCGCGCACCACCGCATCGGCGTCCGACGCGAGCAACTTGCGCAGTTGATCGTTGGCGTTCTTCGCGCGCAGGCGCGTGAGCGTGTTGACGGCGTCGCCGCGCAGCCGCGCATCGGTCGAGTCCAAGAAAAGCGCGACGACGCGCCCCGCGCCTTCGGGACGCGCGCGCAAAACGGCTGTCAGTCCGAGCCGCGCGACCTCACGATTGACCGGAAGCCGCCCGCGCGCTTCGAGTTCGACGAGCAGCGCGCGACCGATCTCTTTGATGCGGGCTTCATCAGCCCTCGGCATGGCCGCCGCGATCTTGCCGAGGGCTTCCACGGCGCGCGCGCGCACGCCGACCGTCTCCGCCACGCTCGACGCGGTTTTGCGTTCGATGACGCTTAACAATGCTTCGACCGCCGCGCCCGATTCCGTCTCGCCGAGCGCGAAGGCTGCGGCGGCGCGCACGCGTTCGTCACGGTCGTTCTGGAGCAGCGAGACGAGCGGGGCGACGGCGCGCGCGTCGCCGATGCGTCCCGCGCCGAGCGCGGCGCGTGCGCGCACGGTTGCGTTCGCGTCCGAGAGCAGCGCGCCGAGGTCTGTCGTGTCCCAACGCCTCTCATCTTCGGCGCGCACGATGCGCAGCAGCGTCTCTTCCGGGATCACCTGCGCGCGGGCGGGCGGGCGGCGCGGCCTCGGGCGGCGTGTCTGCGCAAAGGCCGGCGGAGAAGCCAAGAGGAAACAGAGCATCAACGTCGCCACGCAGGCGAGGGCGGAGCATCGCTTCCCGGCGGCGAGACGCGGTGCTTTTTCTGTGTGGGCTGTAGATCGCATGAATTTTTTAATTAACTTTCGGGAGAGCCGGTTCCAATGTCTGCTCTCTGGTCAGCACCGGGGGAACTGCATGTATGTATCGGTGAGGCGCGCCGTTTCTGTCAAGTCGGAAGTTGCGAAAACAGGGAGGGAGGGGAAAGAGATGAGGGCGGAGCAATGACAGGAACGCTTAACCCGCTTGAGTGGTTTTCTTCATTCAACCCTCGTCCCCTGTTTTCATCATCTGTCTGAAATTTACTGCGCCCCGTTCGTCGCTTTGAGTTTCTCTTGCCGTTGGCTTGGCGACTTTTAGGGCATCTCTTCGCGTTTTCCCCACGGCACCGGGTTTGCCATGAGGTGTGGCCGGATAATTCAACTATCGAAAGAGGAACCGCACATGAAGAGAAAATATTTGACGGTCGCGCTCGTCGTCCTGTTGCTTCAGACGTTCGCCGGAATGCGGGTCGTCGCGTTCGCAAAGAGGCAGGCGGAAAACGATGCGCAGTTGTTGGAGCAGGTGAAAGTCAAGGTCGCACGGCTCGGCGTCGGCGAGAAGGCGCGCGTGACGGTGAGGTTCAAAGACGGGACGAAGCTGAAAGGCTACATCTCACAGGCGAAAGATTCCGAGTTCGTCGTGCGGGATCGCAAGACGGACGCGCCGCGCGTCGTGCTCTATCGAGATGTCGCGCGGGTCGAGAGCAATCGCGGGCACTCGACCGCCAGAAACGTCGCCCTCGGCACGGCGATTGGAGCCGGCTCGGTCTTAACGATCCTCGCCGTCCTCATCTCCACGCTCGACTAAACAAACACGCACAACCTTTAACTCGCGTTCACTTCATCGAGGCGTTCGACTTCAACGAGCGCGTCGTAGAAGGTCGCGCCGCCGCCCATGTCGGTCAGGGTTTGCGAAGTCAACTGGTTGATGTTCGTGTTGCCCGGCGAGAGCTTGTTCCACCAGACCGAAGGCGAGACGACGACGCCTGCGCGGGCGCGCGTCGTGACGACCGCCGTCAGTTCGCACGTTCCGCGTTCGTTTGAGACGCGCACGCGGTCGCCGTCCGAGATGCGGCGCGCGGCGGCGTCCACGGGGTTGATCTCCACGAAGGGGCGTTTCTCCTGCCGCAGGTGCTTGGGGAGATTCGCAAAACTCGAATTGAGAAAGGCGTGCGCCGCCGGGCTGATGAGCGCGAGCGGGAAACGGCGCGCGAGTTCCGGCGCGCTTCGCTGCGACTCGCGCGGCGGTATGAACTCGGGCACGG
>DASPJG010000752.1:0-3274 GCA_035628755.1 Pyrinomonadaceae bacterium | reverse complement strand
GCTCACGTTCGAGGACGTGATGAACATCATAGACGTGGAACGCCCGGAAGGCGTCATCGTGCAGTTTGGCGGGCAGACGCCTTTGAACCTCGCGCAGAGGCTCGACGAGGCGGGCGCGCCCATCATCGGCACGTCGCCCGATTCGATTGACCTCGCCGAAGACCGCAAACGCTTCGGCAAACTCCTGACCAAACTCGGCATCCCGCAGCCGGAAAACGGCACGGCCACCTCTCCGGCGGAGGCCATCGTAGAGGCCGCGCGCATCGGCTATCCGGTGCTCGTGCGCCCGTCGTATGTTTTGGGCGGCAGGGCGATGGCGATTGTTTACGACGAGCGGAGTCTGGACGAGTACATGCGCACGGCTGTTGACGCGTCGCCGCAGAAGCCGATCCTGATCGACAAGTTTCTCGAACGCGCGGCGGAGTTCGACGTGGACGCGCTGGCCGACGCCGAGAGGTGTGTCGTTGCGGGAATTCAGGAGCACATCGAGGAGGCGGGCATTCATTCGGGCGACTCCTCGTGCGTGCTGCCGCCCGTGCGCATCGCGCCCGAACACGTCGAGACGATGCGCCACTACACGCGGATGCTGGCCGAGGCTCTGAAGGTGCGCGGGCTATTGAACATCCAGTTTGCGATCAAGGACGACCGCGTGTACGTCTTGGAAGTAAACCCGCGCGCGTCGCGCACCGTGCCCTTCGTGTCGAAGGCGACGGGCGTGCCGCTGGCGCGCATCGCCGCGCTCGTGATGGCAGGACAACCGCTTGCCTCGTTCAACCTGCCGCCCGATTTAAGCGTGCAGCGGTTTTTCATCAAGTCGCCGGTCTTCCCGTTCGTCAAGTTCGCGGGCGTTGACCCCATCCTCGGCCCCGAGATGCATTCGACGGGCGAGGTGATGGGCATCGGTGACACCTTCGGCGAGGCTTATGGCAAGGCGATGATGGGCGCGGGGCTGGAACTGCCTTCGTGTCAGGGCACGGCCTTCATCAGCGTCAACGACTCGGACAAGGGACAGGCCGGGGTGCTCGCGCGCAAGCTCGCGCGGCTCGGCTTCCGGCTCACGGCGACCGTGGGGACGGCGGCGCGTCTCAGCGAGGTGGGTCTGGATGTGGAGACGGTCTTCAAGGTGAATGAGGGACGGCCAAACATCGTGGACAAGATCAAGCAGGGCGAGATCGCACTCGTCATCAACACGCCGCTCGGGCGCGCTTCGCACTTCGACGAGCAGGCCATTCGCCGCGCCGCGCTGCAATACAACGTCCCTTGCGTGACGACGATGACGGGCGCGCAGGCTCTCGTCGAAGCCATTAGCGCGTGCGGCGAAGACACGACGATCAAGCCGATCTCGTTGCAGGAATTGCACGCGGTCGCCGCGACGGTTAAATAGTCCCGGGTCTCAAGTCCCAAGTCTCAAGTCAATGACGGTTTTTGGACTTGAGACTTGAGACTTGGGACTTGAGACTTGTAAGGAGGTGAGCAGGGTGGAGATCAATTCCCAGAAGGGGATCAGGCGAATTCTGAATGAGTGTAAGACGATTGCGGTGGTCGGGCTGTCGTCGAATACGTGGCGCGCGTCAAACAGCGTCTCGGCGTACATGCAGAGCAAGGGCTATCGCATCATCCCGGTCAACCCGAACGAGACTGAAGTGCTCGACGAGAAGGCTTACGCGTCACTCGCGGAAGTGCCAGAGCAGTTCGAACTCGTCAACGTGTTTCGCCGCTCCGAAGAGGCGGGCGCGGTGGTGGACGAAGCCATCCGCGCGGGCGCGAAAGCCGTCTGGCTGCAAGAGGGCGTCATCGATCTGGCGGCGGCCAGACGCGCGCTCGACGCCGGACTCCTCGTCGTCATGGATCGCTGCATCCTCAAAGAACACGCCCGCATGCAACGCGCGTTGCGGAGCGCAGAGCCGGATGATGAATGATGAAGGGAAGATCGCTCTTGGTTCGTGGTGGGTTGCCCGTCGCATGTAGTCTAGTTAATACACAGATTGGCCGCGGACAACTGACAACGGACGCTTTCGGGTTCATCATCTGTCCTTCAACGTTCTCGCCGGAGGTGGTGTGTGGCTGAACAGATTCGAGCGGTGGTGATTACGGCGAGCGACGCATGCGCGCGGGGCGAGCGGGCGGACGAGTCGGGGGCGGCATTGGTGGAATTGCTCGGCGGGTTGGGCGCGGAGATCGTGGCGGCAGAGGTGCTGGCCGACGATCTCGAACCGCTCAAGGATAAGCTCCGCACCTACGCCGAACGCACGGACGTGAACCTGATCTTGACGACGGGCGGCACGGGCTTTAGCCCGCGCGACAACACGCCGGAGGCGACGCGCGCCGTTATCGAGCGCGACGCGCCGGGACTCGCCGAGGCGATGCGCGCAGAGACTTTAAGACAGACGCCGACGGCGATGATCTCGCGTGGCGTGTGCGGCATCCGCGCGGGCACGCTGATCATAAACCTGCCGGGCGCGCCGAATGCCGTGCGCGAGTGTTTCGCGGTGATTCGCCCGGTGCTCGGCCACGCCGTCACGCTGCTGGCGGGGCGTTCGCATGAAGAGGCGAAGCGGACAACGTAAGAACTTCGAGAAGAGAAGCGGAAGGCAAACGCGCCGGAAACGGGGATAGAAAAAATGAAAAGGGGCGGAGATCAAACTTGATCTCCGCCCCTTTTAGTTTGCCCGACGGCTTTCAGAACTGGCCGGGCTGCGGCGCGCCGGGGTCGCCAAAGCGTTTGCGATACTCCACCGAGTTGATGAAGCCCCTCACCATCGTCCGGTAGTCGCCCGGGTTCGCGTTCAGATAAGCCAGCCACGCGTTGAAGCCCGCCGCTTCGGCATCGCGCCGCAGGTAGCCGAAGTATTCCATCAGCACAAACGCGTCGTTGAACATCCTGCTCCTCACCTCGCTGCTCTCGACGACTTCGCGCAGAACTTGCGCGCGCGTCTTCGCCATGCTGTTGAGGTCGGCGACGAGTTGCGCCTTGTTCGAGAGCGTGACGCCCGCCGTCTCTTCGAGCTTGTCCACATAAGCCTGATTGGAGAGGCCGTCGTAGATGGCGCGGAAGTCGACGCGCTCGACCCATTCGTTGGTGAAGGCGTCGCGGTTGGCGAACACTTCCTCGGCGGTCTGCCCGGTGACGCGTTGCGAGTCGCGCGTGAAGTCCCTGTAGCCGGGATTGACGCCGAGCGAGACGCGGTAGAAGCGGATGACGAAGCTGCCCTTGAGCATGAACTCGACGGAGCGGAAGAAGCGGGAAGAGACTTCGATGCGGTCGCAGGAGGAA
>DASPJG010000751.1:0-5383 GCA_035628755.1 Pyrinomonadaceae bacterium | reverse complement strand
TCAGCCGCCCTTGAGCAGTTTGACGGCCCGGCGGATGGTCGCCCAGCGGTAGAGCAGCACAAGCCCCATGACAGCGAAGAACAGCCCGACGGCCAGCACAACGAGTCGCTGCTGGAGGTCGTCGAGCCCGAGCAGGGCGATGGCGATGGCGAAAGCGCCCATGGGCAGCGCCAAGGCAGCGCCGATCAGGTTCTGCCACAGCCCGGAATTTCCGCGACACATCGCCGTCTGGTTTAAGTAGGCTTCCGCGACCAGCATCTTCCCACGCTTCCTGCCGGCGACTATCAGCTGGTCGCCTTCGCCGATGATAGGCGGGGAGCCGGAGGTGAACAGGACGGTCGTGTCGCCGACCTTGAAGATCGTGTGGTGCTTAGTCGAGACGCCGTCGCGGTCGCCGCGCACGTCGATGGTGTAGCGGACGGCCGAGGCGGTTCCTTTAACGACTTCGGTGGCCAAAGTGAGGTATACCCCTGACGCTATATACCAGTCCAGAGCGCCGTCACTACCGTAATGACGGCTAAAACTGATTCTGCTATCTTCTAACGCCTGTAAGTTGACGGTTTGACAAGGTGCCCGTGCGTAAAGCGGCTCTGCAGCGTGGCTGATGCGGACCGCCGGGGAAATCAGAAGTGTCCCCCCGGCCGAAGAAGCACGGTGCGGAATAGTAAATGTAAATACATTCGCCCGCAAGCCGCGCGAGGATTCCGGGAATCCCATCAGGAGGCTGTCACCTGGTGGGTAGATTACCTAGTTACAGGCCGGAGCGGCTGGGCAAGAAAATGGTAGAGATCAGGAGGAAGCTCGGTCTCTCCCAGAATGGCTTGATCAGGCACCTCGGGCTGTCGGACGAGCTTTTCCAGGGGGACATATCGGCGTTCGAGCTCGGAAACCGCACACCGGATCTGCGCACCCTCCTGTTGCTGGCGCAGGCCGCCGGAGTTTACGTAGACGTTCTTATCGATGACGCCACTGATCTTCCGAAAAAGATCCCTGCCGTCCCCAAGAGTGAGGGTGTGAGAAGAAAAGCCGTCGTGAAGACGGGGCGCGATTACTTACCAAGAAAGGGCCGTAAAGAGGGTTGATGAAGAAGGCTAAAAGAAAATAGCTTTTTGGACGACTGATAAACTCAGGTCAGTAAAAAGCAATGACCTAATGTTGGGGTCAAGCCTGCGGAGAAGTAGCAAAATCAGTACCGCTTAACAATTCGGAAGGGCTCAGCTTCCCCTTCCATTGTTATGTAGATATCGGAATGGACTGGCTGGTCGCGAAACACCTCGACCCGGAGATCGCGTATGCCGCGCTCACGTAGGGCGTCGCTGATGACGACCGGCCCGTATTCTGTCTCGTCGGCGTTAGGGAACAAACGCTCTTCAAGTTCAAGCCTACGGTCGTCAACCAACTCGCTGAAAATTATTCCTATCCGTTTTGGCGCACCGTCGGTGGCCGCCACACCGTCCCAAGATATGGCATCAATGCCGTGGGCGAACAACCGCTCGTCCCAATAAGGCTCAATGTCTGGCAAGGGATCCTCCTTAAGACTTCTAATCTGCTTTAGGCATAACTGGATAATTGTTATACCGTATTACGGTTATCTGATCAGCAGTCAACGTAGTGGTAAGTAACGAACTTGGCCTTCCCACTCGCTCTCAAGGCTACATTCGGCCAGTAAAAGAATTTCCTCAATAGCGACGCCTATCGGCAGCTCCTGACTGACCTCAAACAGACCCGGCATCGGCAGGCCGGCGTTGACCCGGTCGTAGGCATGCTTTCGCATGGTCGCCACGTCGTGGGAGAGCAATACCCTTCCCTCGCGTGCCGCCCACTCGAGCACATCCGGGTCATCCTTCTCGGGCAGGTTAGCGTCCTGCACGCGCAGGATGTCGAGTTCAGGTAGGCGGCGCAGCACGCCGCGGAGGATCCTGTTGTTGAAGTCCTCGTCGGTCGCCAGTCGCAGCATTGTGTTAGGCGGTCTTGTCGCGCCGGGCGAGCAGGCGGTCGCGGATGCCGTGTGGGTCGAAGCGTGACTCTATTTCTCTGCGAACCTCGTCACGTTGAGCGCGGCGGGAGGCCAGGTACTCGTTCACCTCGCCGCGGTGCTGCAGGTAGTAGCTGATGACGGCGTAGACATCGGCCAGGTCGAGCGTCGTGTACTGCTGGACAATCTCCTCGGGCGTGGAGCCCTCGTTGAAGGCGTAGATCACTGAGTCTAGGGAGACGCGCGTGCCCCCGACGCGGACCACGCCGTCAGCATCGGTTTCGAGGGGGATTGGTTCTGTTGAAATAGTCAGACTCATGATTCTCCTCTGTCTGCGCCTTCCTTGCCCTCGGGCTCGATTATATACCCGTAATACACGAACTCCTCCCAATCCTTGGTGATCTCATCAATTTCGCTCATGTTCATGCCGTCTGAGACGGAAGGGATGCGCTCAATTCGGGTGATTCGACACCAACCGAGGCCGGGGAAGTCCCACTCATCACCTTGGCAGAGGGTGGATGGCCCCGTGGAGGTATATACCACCAACTCCGGGCCCGGGACGAAGTTGTTGAGGCGCTCCCAATCTGCCTCGGGGAGTTTGAAACCTATTCGGGTGAGCCACTGGCCAAGCGGACTGCTACTAGATAGGTGATAGTACAGCTCGGCAATCTTCAACTGTCGCCAGTCTGATTTTCTAACGTGCTCGCCGACCTCCGGCACCCTCCTGTTCTGCACGCAGCTCCCCCCGGCCCACCTCCATTCCAGATATGGCATCTTGTCATCCAGAAAAGTTACCGTGAAGTGATCGGGGTCCGCCGGTGCCTCCGGATCGTTCCTGATAAGGCTGTCCCATACATGCTCGTAGCCGAGGCCATCCGCTATCTCCTCCAATGCGCGGAGGGCCGCCCGGCAGTTGAAGACCCGGTTCTGGACACGCTCAGTTGAGTTGTTTATAACTAGGCACAGATGCGGTGACACTTCAACCGGCAAAACATCAACGGGAAGCGTGGCGGGCAGTTCGGAATCACCACCCCGTTCGGTGCTCCCGACCCGGAACAGCTCTTGTCTGATGGCGCCGATCAAGTCCCCGTCAAACAGCGGGCTCCCTAAAATTTTTCCGACGTGCTGCATGCGTCTTAACTTTCCTATTCTAGTTACGTGTGAACCAGCGACGACGCCGGCCGCCGCCCTCTCCGGCATCATGGTAAAAACCCAGATTTGCCGCCCGCCTGGCTCAAAGTGTGCCGTCATATACTCTGGCCCGCCAGCCCAGCCGCGGCAAGAAAAAGTGTGGATGACCTGCAACTCCTGCGGGGCGAACTTCTTCCTGAGCACTTCGAGACGTGTAGCCACGTCGCGCGAGGCCAAGCTTATAAAAGCTCGTCCCGACGGCGTGGATCAGGTAAACGTAACCTGCCGGATAGTCGACCATAACAACATGCACACGAAGACATTTCCTGGCGCTTTAGGGCTTAGGCTTTAGCAATCTGCTGACGGCGCTTTTCAGTTCTGCCTCGTCTTTTAACGCTTGGCTTATTCTCTCTGCCAGTTCGGACAGAACTACACGGATGCTCGTCGCCAATTCTAAACAGTCTTCATCAGTTTGCGCGTGGAGCCCTTCGCTCAACGCGCTGTGAAGGAGAGTTAGCGGGTTCTGGCCGTGAATCATTAGGGTCTCAGGGAAAGCCTTCTTAACGTCATCGATGGCCCGACTGAATTGCGTCTCGTTCTTTGCCTTGTTAAATGCTTCCAGCGTGGCTTTGTCGGCTCCAAGTCGTGCCGCGACTTCGGCGATCTTCTCAATCAGCCGCCCCTTCTGATTCTCTACAACGCGCCGGTAGTAGGCGAAGGCGCCAATCCCCAAACCGAGGTTTTCAGCTCGCCGCCCCTTTAGCAAGGTTTCTCTATCCGGCCCGATGAGTGAGATGACTCTCCCAGGCATGGGGGGGCCGAAGGGGGGATCCTCTCCGAGTTTTAGTGCCGTCCCTTGTGCCGATGATGGGTCCTCGTGGGCGGTCGTCACGGCAAATAACTTCGTACTTTGATTACAGTTCCGGCAGGTATACGTTAAGAAGACTTGGTCGCTGGAACTCAGGACATTCTTCTCACCGGTAAACGACCGTGGGCCGCCACAGCCCTCTGAGCTGCAATACAGTCGAATGGTAGGGGTGTTGACAGCCCAATACTGTCCGGGGCCAAGAATCCTCGATTCAATGATATACAAATCAGGGATTGTGGCCTTAGTGCCGGGCGGAGCTGATTCCAGAAATTCTGCCAGCGACATCTCAGGCAGTTTTACAGTTGGCTCTTGTGTAGTCATGTGGAGGTGTCATGGGTTGAGATTACCTTGGCAGTTCATTTCCGGCGTCAAGGTATACGCCTTATATTTTCCGCCGTAGCCGGGAATCTTACCGGTCGTTAATGACCTTACTTAGCTCGTCGGCCGTGATTCGCGAGTACTGTATCGAGTAAACGGCGTTGCGGTGCCCGAGTTGGCGCTGCACGGCGGCCACGTTGCCGGTCTTCTCCATGATGTGCTTGCCCATCGCGTGGCGCGCCGAGTGTGGGGTCTTGTTCTCTACGCCAGCGAGGCCCGCTACCTCATTCCAGACCTCATTGATAATCTTCACGTTCAGACGGCCGTCGCCAAGCGCGTTGCTGGCCGGCGTGAGGAAGAGCGCTGGCGAGTGCCACTTCTCGTCGTCTTGGGGGCGCTCCCGCTCGATGTAATCCCGAATCGCCTGCAGCCCCTCCTGGCTGATCTGGTAGGCGTGCTCGACCCCGCCCTTCTCGACCACTCTGACCACCCGCTTCTTAAAATCCACGTCATTGAGGTCGAGCCTCCGCGTCGCGGCCCGGCGCATCCCCGTCTCGATCAGGGCGTAGACGATCGCCCGGTTTCGCAGCGCCCGGTAGCCCTTGCGCTTGGGCCTCTCCCCCCCGCGGTAACGGCTACGGTCCTTCGAGCGCCCGCCAATTTCGATGAGCAGGTCGGCGGCGTCGAGGATCTTCCGTCTCTCCGAGGCTGTTAGCGCGCGCTCGACCTCGAGGCCTGTCCCTAGCGGTGCCAGCTTAATCTTTCCCATCGGGTCACCGAGCGGGGAGGGCCGGAGCTTATGCATCCACTTGGAGAAGGTCTTCAGGTGGGCCAGTATCCGGTTGATGGTCCGGTCAGAGCGCCGGCGCTCGACGGCCTCGCCGTCCGCGCGCTTACGGCTGACCTTCTCTCGCCGCAGGTGCTCTTGGAAGGCCTTCGACAGCCGCGGCGTCCAGGCAACGCGATCCGCCTTTCCTTCCTCCTCCGACATGAAGGAAATGAACAGCCCGAGGTCCCGCCCTTGCACCCTGCGCGACGACTCACCTGTCGTTGCCTCGTATCGGAGGTACTGCTCGGCCCACCACTCGACC
>DASPJG010000750.1:0-14091 GCA_035628755.1 Pyrinomonadaceae bacterium | reverse complement strand
CCCTTCCGCGAGACGCGCGGCTACGTGCAGGGCGTCGTCAGGAACACGCTGCAATACAAGCGGCTCTACGACGAAGGTGGCCGCTTCCGTGCGGAAGTGGGAGCGCGCGCCTCGCGCCCCGGCGCGCTCCAGCCGAACGCGCCCGCCGCCACCACTACCGCCCAGCCCGCAAACAACTCGGCGGTGCGCCCGCGCCGCGCGACTCCCGACGAAGAGGAGTTGAGAGAGGAACAGTGAGCGCGGCGTGAGAAGTTGTAAGGAGACGGGAATGAAAGAGACGATGAAAGAAGAGACGCAGCGGCGAGGTTCGACTCTCATCTTCTTCCGCTCTCACCTTCTCTCTTTCGCGGTGTTCGCTCTCGCCGTCGTTTTCGCCGCCAGCGTCGCGTCGCCTGAGGCGCACGCGCAGAGAAAGAGACCGGGTGCGCGGGCGGGCAAGAAGCCTTCGACCGCCGCCGCTGCGTCCGCTAGAGCCGGCACTCCTGCCGTCGCGGCAAAATCAATCGTGTTGAAAACCGAGCCGAAGGCCGTCGTCTGGTTGGATGAAGTGCGGCGCGGCGTGACGGACGAGTCGGGGCAGTTCGAGATCGCTAACGTCGCGCCCGGTCGCCACACGTTGCGCGTGCGCGCCAGAGGCTTCGCGGAACGCACGCTGCCGCTACCTGCCGGACGGCGCGGCGCGCTCGCCCTCCCGCTCACGCGCACCACGGACGAAGCCGAACTCGCCTTTCAGCAGGCCGAAGAAGCGCGCGAGCGCGCCACGGGCGACGACGGGCGACGCGAGGCCGCGGAGCTTTATCGCCGCGCCCTCACACTGCGCCCGCGCTATGCCGCCGCGCACGTCGGGCTGGCGCGCGTCCTGCTCGATTTGAATGATTACGAAGGCGCGCTGGCCGAAGTTGACGAAGCGCGCAAAGGTCGTCCCGGCTTCGCGGAAGCGTCCGCGGTCGAAGGGCGCATCCTGCGCGCGTCCGCGCAAAACGCTGAAGCCGTCGAAGCCTACGGGCGCGCCATCCGCGAAGCGCGCGGCTTCCAACCCGAAGCGCACACCGGCCTCGGCATCATCTACGAAGAAGAGGGCAAGTATGAGGAAGCGGCGGCGGCATACCTCAAAGCCGTCGCGCAACTCTCCGACACCGAACCCGTCCTCTACGAACTGCTCGGCAGGGTTTATGAACGTCTGGAGAAATACAAGGAAGCCGTCGCAGCCTACGAGAAGTATCTCGCGCTCGCCCCGAACGGCAAACTCGCGCCCGCCATTCAGTCCGTCATTGACCAACTACGCAAACAGGCCGCCGAACAGCAGGACTAGCCCGCCCGCTAGGCGTGGGGCGCGTCGTCGCGTCGCGGCGCGAGTTTGCCGAACGCCGCGCGGCCAATGAGAGCCATAATCGTTCCCATGATCGGCCCCGCGAGCAGCCCGCCCGCGCGCGCCGCCATCGCCGTCGCCATCGGCACGGTCGTCCCTTCGGGAACGTTCAGCGCGTCCCAGTGGCGGAAGTAGGTGTCGAGGTCTGCGACGTAGCTGATGAGCGTGGCGGTGAAGATCAGTATTTGCGAGAACAGGCCGAGCGCGACGCCGATGAGGATCGTGCCGACCCAGTTGAAGTTGCCGACGCGGTTCGACATCGCGCCGTAGATGAGCGCGCAGATGATCGTCAGGCCGACGATGGAGAACACCGCGTTGCCGCGCGGCGCGTAAGGGATGCCCGCCAAACCGAGGGAGAAGCGTGCAATCGTCCAGATCACGAGCAGGACTAAGGGGAGGCGCACGAAGCGCAGGACACGTGAAAGCATGGGGGTTTTTGTACCTCACAAAGGGGGAATGGAAGAACTTTTGCGCCGCCCGCTAAAATAAACCTAACTTCTTCGCCGCCACAACCAGCAGAAACGCGACGGCCAGAAAAGTTGCCAGCCACGGGCGGTTGCCCATCGGGCACTTGTTGTCTCTCGTCTCTTCGCTCATCGCAAGCTTAGGGTTTGCGCTGATGCCGCCGACTGTGCGAGCATCGCGCTTGCGGTTAAACTATTTCCAATCCTGTTCGCACGAATCCAATTTACATGACCCGACCCGCCGCCACAACACCACGCCGCCACGTCTCGCAGAAGGCGTCGCGCTTCACGGAGTCCGTCATCCGCGAGATGACGCGCGAGGCCATCAAGCATGGCGCGGTGAACCTCTCGCAGGGCTTCCCGGATTTTCCCGCGCCCGCCGAAATTAAAGAGGCGGCGATGCGCGCCATCGAGCGCGACGTAAACCAGTATGCGATCACTTGGGGAGCGCGCGACTTCCGCGAGGCGATTGCGGAAAAGACGAAGTGGTATCTCGGACTCGACGTTGACCCGGAGACGGAACTGACCGTTACCTGCGGCTCGACCGAAGGCATGATCGCGGCGATGATGGCGACCGTAGACCCCGGCGAGGAGGTCGTTATCTTCGAGCCGTTCTACGAGAACTACGCGCCCGACGCCATTCTCTCCGATGCGCGCCCGCGCTACGTGCCCCTGCGCGCGCCCGACTGGACGTTCGACCGCGACGAACTCCGCGCCGCCTTCAACGAGCGCACCAAAGCGATCATCATCTGCAACCCGAACAACCCGACCGGCAAAGTCTTTACCCGCGACGAACTCGAATTCATCGCCGCGCTCTGCCGTCAACACGACGCGCTCTGCTTCACCGACGAAATCTACGAGCACATCCTCTACCCGCGCGCCGGTGCGGAGGTCACACACCTCTCGATGGCCACGCTCGAAGGGATGCGCGAGCGCACCGTCATCGTCAACTCGATGTCGAAGACCTACTCGGTGACGGGCTGGCGCGTCGGCTACTGCATCGCGCCGCCCGCGATCACCTCCGCGATCCGCAAAGTCCACGATTTCCTCACCGTTGGCGCGGCTGCCCCGCTACAAGCTGCCGGAGCGATGGCTCTGCGCCTGCCGCCCGCGTATTACGAACACTTGCAAACCGACTACATCGCGCGCCGCGACCTGCTTCTGCCGATACTCGAAGAGGCCGGATTCCGCATCTTCCGCCCCGACGGCGCGTACTACGTGATGACCGACATCTCCGCCTTCGGCTTCACGAACGATGTCGAGTTCACGCGCCATTTGATCCAGCAGGTCGGCGTGGCCTGTGTGCCCGGTTCGTCCTTCTACAGCGACCCGGCGCGCGGCGCGCAGCAGGTGCGCTTCTGCTTCTGCAAAAAAGACGAGACGCTCCACGCCGCTGCCGAGCGTCTGCAAAAACTTCGCGCCTGAGATAACGAGCGGACAGGCACGGCTGACTCTAAACTCCGATAACCTGTGAACGGCCAACCCGACGTGTGGGACACTAAACGTCAAATCATCTGGCTCGCCACCGCCGTCATTTTCGGCACGTTCGTCGTCTATCAACACGCCCGCGACGAGGCCGAAGGCTTCGACCCGTCCTACTTCGCCCTCCTCGAAATCATCCTGCTCATCGTCGTCGCCGCGATGTTTTATTTCTACTCAAAAAAACCATGAATCGGTAAAAGCCGTAAATCGTGAATCGTCAATCGTGAATAGAGAAAACCTGTCCTCTTCTATTCAAGATTGACGATTCACGATTTACGGCTTTTTTCTCCCCTTACCTCTGGTTGGGCGGCTGCGCCGACTTGTAGCGGAGATTGATGCCCGCATTGCCGACGATGAGCAGGCGTCGCGCTTCGGAATAAGGGAGCGCGGTCGGAGAGTACGAGAGCAGGTAGCGGTTCTTGCGCAGTTCGTCGCAGATGATCTTGGCCGACTCCGCCGGTTTGTCGAGCGGCAGGATCAGCCCGCCCGTGCCTTCGACGAGTTGTTGCACGACCTGCGTGGGCTTCGGTTGATCGCGGCGGTGCGCGCCGCCGGTGCGGTCAGGGATTTGCAGCGCGTAGACGGTGATGTCGGTCTTTTGCAGTTCGTTGAGAAGGTCTTTGAACTTCGTGTTGCTGCCGCGATCCAACCCGTCGCCGACGAGCACGATAACGCGCTTGCGGTTCGAGCCGGTGAGCGGGCGCAAGGCCACTTCGATCACGTCGTTGATCGCGTCGAACAGGTGCGGGTTGCCCTTCTTTCTGAGGAGCGCGATGGCCTCTTCCACGTCCTTCGTTTTGTCCGTCCAGTCGGCGGAGAGTTGCTCGGCGCGTTCGTCGAAACCGGCGATGAGCAGTTGGTCGCCCTCGTATATCTCGTAGGCGAACTCGCGCGCCACGTTCGCAAGTTTCGGCACGTCGGTGCGCAGCGAGAGCGAGTTGTCGAAGAGAAGGACGATGCGGGCGGGGCTGGTATCGAGCGTCAGGTTTTGGATGCTCTGCTCGATGCCGTCGTCGTAGAGGGCGATTTCCTTAGAGGTGATGGGCGCGTTCGAGCCGTCTTCGCGCACGGCGACGACGTTGAGGAGCGTGGCGCGGTCGCGCGAGTTCGCGGGACGCCGCCCCGCCTGTCCCGCTGCCGCAAGACACGCGGCGAAGATGAGACAGGCGACGAGTAAAACTTTAGGGTAAGACACTGGCTTGGCCTCGGAGTAGGGGTTGTGGACTTAGTCGCTTTTCGAGGGCTTGGATGTTGAGACTGGCCGGGGGGTTTTCTTGCGCTTAGTTTCTTCCGCGGCGGCGGGTTCGGATTTGGCCTCTGTCGGGGCGGCGGCGGTCGTGGTTTCAGCCGCCCCGCCCGTCTTGGTCTCCGGCGCGCTGGCCGTTTTGGCGGGTTCTTTGTCGGCATCGCCGGTTTTTTTCCCGGCATAGTCCGTTACATACCAGCCCGAGCCTTTGAACTGAAAACTCGTGGCCGACCACTCTTTCTCCAATTTCCCGCCGCAACTCTTGCAACGCTTCAGAGGCTTGTCCGTAATCTTCTGCATCACCTCGACGCGCGCATGGCACTTCTGGCAACTATATTCATAGATCGGCATAAATCTTCCAGTCGTCTCCACTGAGAAATTTGAGCTTAAACGCTTAAACTGCATGCGATTATACGGAGCAGGCGGGAGGGGCGCAACCGCGTGCGAAATTCGGGGTCGTAACCTGCCGCGCCGCAGTCTCGCTGGCCGCGTAGGCAAAAAAAATTCTCTGACAGAGATAAATTTTGCACCCTTTCAATACGCTCGTGCCCTTCCAAACCCTCAAAAACATCACTCAGGATGAACGACGGCAGGAGCAAGTTTTAGCCTCTCAATAACTTGCGTCCGCGTGAATTAAATACAGACAGCAAAAGACTTAATTTGCATAAGTTTAGTGCGCTCGAAGCAACCGGCGGGGCAGTTGATCCATCATACCCCCGGTCTCGATTAATGCTCTTTTGCATATCGTTTCGACCATGCGCAGCCCCCAACCTTTGCACCGCATCAACGATGCAACCGATGGCTTCGAACTACGGTTCGACCCAAGCTCACATGGAGAACGACTGAATGCAGATTACCCGGCACGTCCCTCATTTCCGCTCTTTCAAACTTTCGCTTTTAACCCTCTTCGCACTTTTTCTCGTCACCAATTTCACCAGCATCGGAACCAGAGTCTTCGCGCCGTCGGCTGCGGCGACGATGATCCGTTACACGGAAAACTTCATCCCCACGGACATCCCCACGTCCGGCGATGCCGAAATTGATCAAATGATCTTCCGCGCCGGCAAAGAGTATGGCGTTGACCCCCGCCTGATTCACGCCGTCGCCTATCAGGAATCGCGCTACAAAATTGACGCCGAATCACACGCGGGCGCGCAGGGTCTGATGCAGATGATGCCCGCCACCGCCGCGCGTTTCGCCGTCGAGGGCAAGACGGGCGTGGAACAAAACGTCTATGCCGGTACGAAATTGCTGCGCTGGCTCTTGAAGCGATTCGACGGCAACGTCTCGCTCGCGCTCGCCGGTTACAACGCGGGCGAAGGCGCGGTTGACAAGTACGACGGCATCCCGCCCTATAAAGAAACCGAAAACTACGTCCGCAAAATCACCGCCAACTACGGCAAAACCTACCACCCCGTGCTCGAACCCGCCGACGCGAACAACTACTTTCACCTCACGCAGGAAACCGCCCGGAACTAAGCGTTGAAGGATGAGAGATGAACGAGGAAAGCATTCAACTTCTTGAGTGCTTTCCTTCATCCCTCATCCTTCATCCCTCTCCCCTTCTTTGTTATCATCTGCCCTTAACATTCCTCTCGCTTGCGCGCGTGCTGACGGTCGCCGGATGGCGACGCGTTTTCGCGCCCGGTGAGTTCAGTTTGTAAGGAGCAGCAGCGCCATTGTCTTTGCAGCCCACGCCCATCACGAGCATCGAATCGCTCTCACTCGAACGCAAGATCAAGATGCACGAGGCGCGCGAGGCGATCATCAATCGTCTCGCCCCGTCCATCCACACCAAGATTGACCTCGACAAATTTCTTCAGGCGGTCGTCAGCGAACTCGGGCAGATGATGGACGTGGATCGTTGCGACGTGATCCAACTCGCTTCAGGAGGCGAACTGCGCATCAGTCACGAGTGGCGCGCGCGCGAAGATATTCCTTCGAGCCTCGGCATGTCCGTCCCTGTAGACTTCCGCCAACTCGCCGGGCGTTTCAACCTCGCGCAGCCCATCCGCATTGACGACACCGCCGCTCCCGATCTCGATCCGAAAGTGAGTCTCCTGCCCGCGAGCCTCAACACGCGCTCGCTGCTCGTCGTTCCCGTCGTGCTTGCGGGGGACGTGCTCGGCCTCGTCGGGATGCACACGGTGCGTGCGCCGCGCAAGTGGCTCGACGAAGAAGTCTCCTTTCTCCAATCCATCGCGCGGCAGATCGCGGTCGGCTACCAGTACGCGCGGCTCTACACGGATCAGCAGCGCGAGTCGCACCGCACGCGCGCGCTCTTGGAGATCGCCAACACGCTCAACGCGCGCTCGGATTTCAACGAGGTCACGTCGCTCGTGCTGGAACGCGCGCTCGCCCTCGTCGGCGCGGACTACTGCGCGCTCGGCGTGATGAACCCGACGGGCAAAGCCGTCAGCCTCGCCGCCTTCAAGGCCGCGCCGCACGCCGCCACGGAAGGCGTGCGCGGTCTCATCAAAGAGCACGGCCAGTCAATTGACATCACCGACTATCCGGCGGTTCAAGAGCTGTTCAAGGAAGGCAAGACGCTGCAAGTCTTCGATGCGACGCTGCCGCCGCCCATCCGTTTCGTCTTCAACGCCACGCTCGGCGGCCACGCCGCGCTCGTTGCGCCCGTCCACGTCGGCGGGCAGACCTTCGGGCTGCTCGGCCTCGTCTGGAGCACGGCGCGCGAGAGTTTCGACGAACACGAGACCGCGCTCGTCGAGGGCATCGCCGATCAACTCGGCACGGCTCTGGAGCGCGACCAACTCTCGGCGGAGGTGATGCGCCTGCGCACAGTCCTGCACCAGCGGCGCGCCGAAGACCGCATCATCGGACAGGCTTCCGCCATCCGCCGCGCCATCGAACTCGCCTTGAACGTCGCCGACACGCAGACCTCCGTGCTCATTCAGGGCGAATCCGGCACGGGCAAAGAACTGCTCGCCAACCTCATTCACTACAACTCGCGCAGCAAAGATCGCACCTACATCAAACTCAACTGCGGCGCGATCCCCGAAACGCTCCTCGAATCCGAACTGTTCGGCCACGAGCGCGGCGCGTTTACGGATGCGCGCGCACGCCGTCGCGGCAAGTTTGAAGAGGCCGACGGCGGCACGCTGTTTCTCGACGAGATCGGCGAGATGAGTTTGTCGGCGCAGGTGCGCCTGCTGCGCGTCTTGCAGGACGGCGAGTTCACACGCGTCGGCGGCAACGAGGTCATCAAAGCGGACGTGCGCGTTATCGCCGCCTCGAACGTTGACCTCGAACGCGCCGTCGAAAGCGGCACGTTCCGGCGCGATCTCTTCTACCGTCTCTCGGTCTTCCCCATCCGCCTGCCCCCCTTGCGCGAGCGCGCCGAAGATGTCCACCCGCTCGTCATCCATTTTCTCGAACACTACAAACAGAAGACCGGTCGTTACATCTCCGGTATCTCGAAAGACGCCCTCGCCGCCCTCACCGGCTACGACTGGCCGGGCAACGTCCGCGAACTTGAAAACGCCGTCGAGCGCGCCGTCATCATCGCTTCGGGGCGGCAGATCGAACTCGACGACCTGCCCGAAGCCATCGGTCGCCCGCTCATCGAAGCGCGCGCACGCACGCGCAGCGAGCGCACCCGCGCCTCTGCCGAAGGCCGCCACATCAAACTCGAACTCGACATCCCCTCCACCCTCGACGACATCGAACGCCGCGCCATCGAAGCCACCCTCGACTACACCGGCGGCGACAAGACCCGCACCGCGCGCACCCTCGGCATTGGTCGCAAAACGCTCTACCGCAAACTGCTCTACTACCAAAACGACGACCCCGCCGCGTAGTTGCCGGTCATGCCGACAGCTTCCGTCTGGGTCGAAGACGGGCGGGCGCGTTAAGCATTGACGCGTCATCTGACAGGCATATAATCTGGGCGTCGCTCGCGTCCACAAATATCAGCTCCGTTATTTCGTGAGCCTCACGAAATACTTCTCAATCCGTAAATCGCGCCCGTCATCGCCGCACGCCGGACGCCGCCGCCGTAATTAGAGTTTCAGGAGACTCCCACGCGCATGACAGCTGAAGCCCCCGCAGTCAGGTCGGCCTCCAAGCACGAGCCGGGCGAACGGCTCAAACTCTCTCAGGTGTTAGCCGACGAGTTTACAAACCTACATCACAAGTTTGAATTTGCGCCCCCGGCCACGCCCCCGCGGAATGAGGCGGAGGAAAGGAAGGAGGAGGATGGGCGGCGCAAGGCGATCTACAAAGCGATCCACGAACTCGAAGAGAAGCGTTGGGCGTTGTGTTTGTCGGGCGGCGGCATCCGCAGCGCAACCTTCTGCCTCGGCGTGCTACAGGGACTCGCGCGCACCAGACTACTCGGCAGGTTCGACTATCTCTCGACCGTTTCCGGCGGCGGCTACATCGGCAGTTGGCTCACGGCTTGGATTCACCGCGACGGCATTTGTAAGGTGCTCTATGAACTGGCGTGGAATCAAAACTCGACGCTCCCCCCGGAGCATGCTCCGATTCTCCACTTGCGCTCTTACAGTAATTACCTCAGCCCGAAGATCGGTCTCTTTTCCGTTGACACGTGGACTCTGGTAGCCATCTATCTCCGCAACCTCTTCCTGAACTGGCTCATGTTCATCCCGCTGCTCATGGCGGTGTTGTTGCTCCCCAGAATTTACACCTCGCTTATTCTTCGCAACTTCTGGCCGGGTTCAGGCAAGCCCGGCGACTTCAATCCGGGGATCGACGATTCAATAGCCGGTCACACCTTCTCTCTTTTGGTCACGGGCATGGTTTTGGCGGCAATGGCTCTCGCCTACATCGTCGCGCACCGCCCCAGCCTGAGGAAGCCCCCTCGGAGTCGAGAGGAGGCTTTGGAAACTCCTTACGACGCCGACACACAGCGCAACTTCCTGTGGTGCTGCATGATTCTCCTGACGGTCGCGATAGGGCTTTTAACTATCGGGCGCGCGTGGTCGCTGATGGCGGGGAATTCCCTGAACTCATTACAGTTCGTGTCGGGTGGAATGGTTCTGCACGGAGCGGCATGGCTTCTCGCGCCAATCGCGGTCAGCCTCTTTTTCGGCTCGCAGGTTTTTCGCCGCTACCGGCGCGATGTGAAGTCGAGATTGATTGAACTGGTGGTCTTCGTTGCAACCGGCGGGCTTGGCGGCCTGCTCTTATGGCTGTTATCAATTCCGGAAAAAATAAGAAGAATTTCTCCGCTCGAAAGCCCGGAACTGTACGCCTGCTTCGACGGCCCACAACTCCTGTTGGTGTTTCACCTCATGGGGATTCTTTCCGTCGGGCTGGCCGGTCGTTCCATGACTGACGAGGATCGTGAATGGTGGGCGCGGGCGGGCGCATGGGTGTTGATTGTGGCGGTGCTCTGGGCAGCCCTCAACTCGCTCGTCCTCTACGGCCCGATGTGGCTGGAACAAATCCTGCTGAACAGAGGGACGAACAGCCTGCTGCCCGGAGCCATCGCGAAGTGGGTGTTGATAACTTTCGGCATCATCTCCGGCTTCGTCACGATCCTGTTCGGCGTGAGCGCGAAGACGCCCGCCAACGAACGGCAGGCGGAGAAGGCCGGGCGGCTCACCACCGTCATGGACTTCGCGCTGAAACTGGCCGCGCCGGTGTTCGTCCTGTCGCTGGTAGTCGCCCTGTCGCTTTTCACAGACCTGCTGATCCTGTTAATCGAAAATGTGCCCGGCTGGTATCGCTTGACGAGCATAGACTGTTGGAAGACCGCCGATTGCTGGCCTTACGCATTCCCCGCCTTCAGTCATCACGACATAATCACCGGCTCGTCATTCCTGTTTCTCGTTTGTTTGTTCGTGGTGCTGCTAGTGATCGCCTGCGTCGTGGCCTCATGCGTTAGCGTTAACGAGTTCTCCCTCCACTCGATGTATCGCAACCGCCTCATCAGGGCGTATCTGGGGGCTTCCAGAAAACAGCCGTGCGGATGCGCCGAACACCCGTGCCCACACGCTTCCGACCCGGCTGCGCGCAGGCCGAACCCCTTCACCGGCTTTGACCCCGCCGACGACCTCCGCATGTTTGAGTTGTGGCCGAACCCTCCCTCCGGCAAGCAGCCACGCCACGCGTGCGCCCATAAGCCGCTCCACATCGTGAACATGACATGGAACATGGTGCAGGGGAAAAATCTTGCATGGCAACAAAGGAAGGCGGCCACCTTCACCGTCTCGCCGCTCCACTGCGGCAGCTATCTCTACGAATATCGGCCATCGAAATACTATGGCGGCGAGCATCCCGAATCCATCTCGCTCGGCACGGCCTTCACCATTTCGGGCGCGGCGGCCAGTCCGAACATGGGCTACTATTCTTCGTCGGCCATCACCTTTCTGATGACCTTGTTCAACGCGCGGCTCGGGTGGTGGCTTGGCAATCCGGTCAAGGACTGTTATCGGAAGTCGGGGCCGAAGGTGGCATTAAAACCGATGGTTGACGAGGCACTCGGCAAAACTGATGCGGACAAAGACTACATCTACCTGTCCGACGGCGGGCATTTTGAAAACCTCGGCCTTTACGAGATGGTACTGCGCCGCAGCCATACCATCTTTGTCATAGACGCGAGCAGCGACCCCGATCACAAGTTCGAAAATCTGGGGAACGCCATTCGCAGAATCCGCGTCGACCTCGGAGTGCCCATCGAAATCAAGAACATCATCAACTACTCGAAAGAGCAGGACGCGCCTAGAACCTACTGCGCCATCGGCGACATCCATTACAAGCAGGTGGATGAGGGCGAAGAGACTGACGACGGAGTTCTGATCTACATCAAACCGATGCTCACGAAAGAGGAACCGCCCGATGTTTTCAACTACGCGAAGGCCAATCTTACCTTCCCGCACGAATCAATCAGCGACCAGTTTTTCAGCGAGCAGCAGTTCGAGAGCTACAGGGTGCTCGGGCTGCACGCGATTGAGCAGATATTTCAGAAGCCCTTGCCTTCGGATTGGGACAGCGGCGGCTTGAGAAAGTACATTCTGGAGTATTTGAACGGCTTCGAAAGCGCCGAGCCGAGCAAGCCCAAATAGCTCTGTAAACCCCGGACAAATCAAAACACAGTTAGAGGAGATGATGGCAAAGGCGCGGACGCTTTCATACGAACAGTACCTTGACCACCTGCCCGCCGAGCGGCGCGCGGAGATAGAGCGCGTGTGGGGCGTGGTGCGCGCGCACGTCCCGGAAGGATACGCGGAGGAGATCGGCGAGAAGTTTCTGAGTTTCAAGGCCGGGGATGATTGGCTGGTCGCGCTGGCGAACCAGAAGAATTACATCAGCCTGTACCTGATGCCGTTGTACGCGTTTCCAGAGATGAAGGCGAAGTTCGATGCCGCCGCTGACGGAAAACTGAAGTGCGGGAAAAGCTGCATCAATTTCAAGCGCGCCGGGGAATTGCCGCTTGAGGTGATCGGGGAGATCGTGGGTGGCTACGAGGCCGGGGACTACGCGGAGCGGTTGCGGCGGATTCGCGGCGCGGAGAGGCCGCCGCGTAAAAAAGCTGAAGGCAGAGACTGAGAAAGCAGCCGTCGCCGGGGGCGAGGCGTTCAGTAACCTTATGAACGCGTGTTAATCGCTGCCCGGCTGCCACGTTAAATAGACATGGAGAGACAGTCTGCGTTGGATCGCGCGCACGCGGGAGTGAGAGAAAACAGTTGGCTGCGGATTTTTACCGTCTTTACCAGAATACTTCTCGCGCTCGGCTTTACTCCGTCCGGCATCACCAAAGTGCTCGGCAACAGGTTCACCATCCTCGGCATTGACAACCCCGTCGGGTTCTTCTTTGAAGCCATGTACCGGACGGGCTTCTACTGGCGATTCCTCGGCCTGTGCCAACTGGCCGCCGCGTTGCTGTTGCTCATCCCCAGAACCGCGACCATCGGCGCGCTCGTCTACTTCCCGCTCATCCTGAACATTTTCGTCATCACGGTCGCGCTCGAATTTCGCGGCACGCCCATCATCACGGGCTTGATGTTGCTGGCGAACATTTATCTCCTGTGTTGGGACTACGACAAATTGAAGCGCCTCTTCAAGTGACCTGAGGCGCGCAGGCCGGAACCCGTCTCGCCCCAGACGGTCGCCTTACTTATCCGCCCTCCAAAATATCTGCCACAAACACTGCGCGTGCGGTGTTCTCAGGTTTGGGTGTAAAAACTAAACTGCCGGAACAGTAATTCGTCATCGGAGGTCGCGTCGTGAGATTCGCAGGTTCGTGTACGGGGAGACGTTCAAGTTTGCGCGTCGTCCTGCTCTCGTTGTTATTCATCTTCCAGCTTTCATTCGCGGCGTCGGGTTTCGCGCAAGGCGACGGCGAACGCGCGGAGTTGCCCGCGTCGCCCGTCGGGAGAGTGGCGGGCGCGCTGCTCAAGGCTCTCAACGGCGGCGAGCAAACTGCGCAACTCGATTTCGTTCACACCAACTTTTCGGAGCAGTCGCTCAAAGAGACTCCGCCCGGCGCGTGGCTGGCCTTCTTCAAGAAACTACATCAACAGAGCGGCGGCCTCGACGTGATGCAAATTTCGCCCGACAGCAACGAGAGGTTTCTGGTGCTCGACGTGCGCAGCCGTCGCGGCAACCACTGGGCGCGGATGTTCTTCTCTCTGAGCCGCGAGCAGCCCGGCAAGCTCTCCAATGTCGGGATGTTCGGCATCCGCGACCCGCAACTCGAACAAGGGGATGCGTGGCCGCAGAGCAAGATGAGCGAGGCCGACGCGTTGAAAGAGATCAAGCGGCGCGTGGAGAGGCTCGCGGGTGAAGATCGCTTTTCCGGCGTGGTCCTCGTCGGCAAAGGCGACCGCATCATCTTTCGAGGGGCTTACGGGATGGCGGAGAAAAGTTTCGGCGTGGCGAACCGCGTGGACACGAAGTTCAATCTCGGTTCGATGAACAAGATGTTCACGGCGGTCGCCATCGCGCAACTCGTCGAGGCCGGGCGGCTCTCTTTTCAGGACACGCTGGCGAAAGTGCTCCCCGAATATCCGAACCGGCAGGTGGCGGAAAAAGTCACCATCCACCACCTGCTCACGCACACCGCCGGGCTCGGCGACTTCTTCGACAACCCGGAGTTTCGCCCGTACCGCGAGCGATACGTCAAGCCCGCCGACTATTTCCCGCTCTTCGCCGGGCGGCCTCTGCGCTTCGAGCCGGGCGCGCGTTTCGGTTACAGCAACGCGGGGTTCGTAGTGCTCGGCGCAATCGTGGAGCGCGTGTCGGGGCAGAGTTATTTCGACTACGTGCGCGAGCACATCTACCGCCCGGCGGGGATGACGGAGAGCGATTCGTATGAGTTGACGGAGGTCGTGCCGAATCTGGCCGTCGGCTACGCGCGGTTTCAAGACGATCCGCTCGGAGTTGATCCGCGCCGCTCGAACATCGCGTTCCTGCCGTGGCGCGGGAGCCCCGCCGGGGGCGGCTATGCGAGCGCGCCGGATTTGCTGAAATTCGCGCGCGCGCTCAGCACACACAAACTCCTCGGCGCGCAAATGACCGAACTCGTCACAACGGCCAAAGTGGCG
>DASPJG010000749.1:0-8181 GCA_035628755.1 Pyrinomonadaceae bacterium | reverse complement strand
GCGCCGCGCAATCAAATCTGGGTCATCCCCGTCGCGGGCGGCGAGGCCGAGCGCGTGACGGAAGAAGATGCGGGCGTCGCGCAGTTTCGCTGGTCGCCCGACGGCAAGCATCTCGCCTACGTTGTGCGCGACACGCCGCAGGACAAGGCCGAACGCGACAAACGCAAGAAGGACAGGTTTGACGCCATCGTCGTTGACAGCGGCTTCATCTACTCGCACCTCTGGACGATCAATCTCGACACCAAAGAGAAGCGGCGCGTGACGGAAGGCTCCTTCACCGTCACCGACCCGCAATGGTCGCCCGACGGCGCGTGGATCGCCTACACGATGAGCAAGGGCGGCTCGCAGGAATCGTCCTTCATTGACATCTCCGACGACCGCAACACAGACCTCTACGTCGCTCCCGTCGCCGCGACGGCGGGCAGCAAGCCGCGCCAACTCACCACCAACCCCGGCGCGGACTACGCGCCACGCTTCTCGCCCGACGGCAAATGGCTCGCTTATCTCTCCAGCGACGATCCGGGGTCGTGGGCGGCCAAAATCGATCTCGTCGTCATAGCTTCGGACGCGAACGCCGCCGCCGCGCCGCGTAACCTGACGGGCAAGTACAACGATTCCGTCCACGGCGCGCCGAAGTGGTCGCCCGACGGCGCGACGTTGTACGCGGCGGGCGCGGAAGGCGTCTACGGCCAGTTGTTGAAAGTCCCGGTCGCGGGCGGCGCGCAGCCTCAGGCGATTTTCGAGAGCAAGGGCGCATACGCGGGCGTCGATCTCTCGCGCGACGGGCGCATGCTCGCCTTCGTCTTCAACGACGCGCGGACGCCAAACGACATCTGGGTCGCGTCGAGCACGGGCAAGGGCGCGCAACGCCTGACGAACTTCAACCCGCAGATCGCAGACTTCGCGCTCGTCGCAACGGAAGTCGTCCGCTGGAAAGCCCCCGACGGTCTCGACATCGAAGGCTTGCTCGTCAAGCCGCTCGGCTACGAACCGGGCAAACGCTACCCGCTCATCCTGCAAATTCACGGCGGGCCTTACGGGCAGTTCGCCTACGGTCTGAACACGCGCGCGCAAATCTTCGCCGCCAACGGCTACGCGGTGCTCTTGCCGAACCCGCGCGGCTCGACCGGCTACGGGCAAAAGTTTACGACCGCCAACGTCGGCGATTGGGGCGGCAAGGATTATCAAGACCTGATGGCGGGCGTGGACGAACTCATCAAGTCGGGCTTGGCCGATCCCGAACGCCTCGGCGTGATGGGCGGCTCATACGGCGGCTTCATGACCTTCTGGGTCATCACACAGACGAACCGTTTCAAGGCCGCCATCGGCCACGCCGGGATCAGCGATTGGTACAGCTTCTACGGCCAGAGCGACATCCCCGGCCTGATGGAGTACGGGTTTGGCGGCGTGCCGTGGACGGCGCGCGAAGTCTATGAAAAGTGGTCGCCCGTGCGCTACGCAGATCGCGTCAAGACGCCGCTGTTGATCACGCACGGCGAGCAGGATCGGCGCGTGCCCATCGCGCAGGCCGAACAGTATTATCGAGCCTTGCGCAAGCACGGCGTTGAAACCGTTTTCGTCCGCTACCCGCGCGCTGGACACGGCATCAGCGAGCCGAACCACCAGATCGATCTCGTGCGCCGCCAGTTGGAATGGTTCGACAAGCATTTGAAGCCCGCCGTTGCGACGGGCGGAAATTGAAAGCCTTCGACGGCATGTTGCAAAGTCACTTCCCACGGTGTCAAAGTCACTTTTGCGCCTGTCAGAGTTGAAATCAGATGTGCCTGAGTAGCCAACACAGGTTGCCAAGTTACTTTTGCACGTTCCGAAGTTAGTCTGTAACGTCTCAAGGCAAGTTTTGTTCGTCCCAAAGTTAGTTTTGCAGGTCGCAAAGTTACTTTCTTCAGGATACTCAAACAAAGACTCTCCGCTAAACTCATGCTGCCCAACAAAAAAATAAGATACGCGTTAGCGCGTTCGTTTACTTGCCGCGCCGTCGCGGTTTCCTTACTGCTCGCCCTGTCTACTGCTGTTGCCCTCGTCCCGGCCAGAGCGCAACAGCCGCAGGCATCGCAGGCGCAAGCGTCGCCCGCCACAGAAGACTCCAACCCGCTCAAACTCTTGCAGTGGCGCAGCATCGGCCCCTTTCGCGGCGGGCGCGTGACGGCAGTGGCGGGCGTGGCGTCGCAACCGATGGTCTACTACTTCGGCGCGACGGGCGGCGGCGTCTGGAAGACGACCGACGGCGGCGCAAACTGGGAGCCGATCTCGGACAACTCGGTCTTCGGCACGGGTTCGGTGGGCGCAATCGGCGTCTGCGAGTCCGACCCGAACGTCATCTATGTCGGCATGGGCGAGTCGCCCGTGCGCGGCAATGTCTCGCACGGCGACGGCGTCTATAAGTCTATGGACGCGGGCAAGACTTGGAAGCGGGTCGGCCTCGAAGACACGCGCCAGATCGGGCGCGTGCGCGTGCATCCGCGAAACCCGGACATCGTCTACGTCGCCGCGCTCGGCCACATCTTCGGTCAGAACGAGCAGCGCGGCGTCTTTCGCTCGAAGGACGGCGGGAAGACTTGGGAGCGGGTTCTTTATCGCGGAAACCGTGCGGGCGCGATTGATCTCACGTTCGATCCGTCGAACGCAAACATCCTCTACGCGGGCTTCTGGGAAGTGCTGCGCACGCCCTGGAGTCTGGAGAGCGGCGGGACGGGCAGCGGCCTCTTCAAGTCAACCGACGGCGGCGACACCTGGACGGAGATCACGCGCAACCCCGGACTCCCGCGCGGCCTCGTCGGCAAGGTCGGCATCACCGTCTCGCCCGCGAACCCCGAACGCGTCTGGGCGATTGTCGAAGCGGAAGACGGCGGCGTGTTTCGTTCCGACAACGGCGGGCGCACCTGGACGAAGACGAACGAGCAGCGAAACTTGCGCCAGCGCGCATGGTATTACACGCGCATCTACGCCGACACACAGAACGCCGACACCGTCTATGTCCTGAACACGGGCTTCTACAAGTCGAACGACGGCGGGCGCACATTCGCGTCCATCTCCGTGCCGCACGGCGACAATCACGATCTCTGGATCGCGCCGGACGACCCGCAACGCATGATCAACTCGAACGACGGCGGCGCAAACGTCTCTTTCAACGGCGGGCGCACCTGGTCGGAACAGGATCAGGCGACGGCGCAGTTCTACCGCGTCGCCCTCGACAATAACTTCCCCTACAACATCTACGGCGCACAGCAGGACAACTCGACCATCCGCATCGCCTCGCGCACGACCGATTTCGGCATCACCGAGCGCGATTGGTGGGACGTGGGCGGCGGCGAGTCCGGCTGGATCGCCCCTTCGCCGAAGGACGCCAACATCGTCTTCGCCGGTTCATACGGCGGCCTCATCACGCGCTACGATCATCGCACGGGGCAACTCCGCAACGTTGACGTGTGGCCTGACAACCCGATGGGCGCGGGCGCGGAGGCCATGAAGTATCGCTTCCAGTGGAACTTCCCGATCCTGTTTTCACCACACGACCCGAACACGCTTTACACGGCGGGAAACATTCTTTTCAAATCCACGAACGAAGGCCAGAGTTGGACGGCCATCAGCCCCGATCTCACCCGCAACGACAAAACCAAGCAAGGCCCTTCGGGCGGCGCGATCACGAAGGACAACACGAGCGTCGAGTATTACGACACGATCTTCGCCGTGAGCGAGTCGCCGGTCAAAGCGGGCGTCATCTGGGCGGGTTCCGACGACGGCCTCGTCCACGTCACGCGCGACGGCGGTGGCCGCTGGGACAACGTGACGCCGCAGGGGATGCCCGAATGGATTCAGATCAACTCGATTGACGCCTCGCCGAACGATGCCGCGACGGCCTACGTCGCCGCGACCATGTACAAGCTCGACGACTTTCGCCCGTATCTCTACAAGACGAGCGACTACGGAAAGACCTGGAAGAAGATCACGAACGGCATCCCCGAAACCGCCTTCACGCGCGTCATACGCGAAGACCCGAACCGGCGCGGCCTGCTCTACGCCGGGACGGAAACAGGCATCTACGTTTCATTCAACGACGGCGAAAGCTGGCAATCGCTCCAACACAACCTGCCCGTCGTTCCCATCACCGATCTGGCCGTCCACAAAGGCGAGCGCGATCTGGTTGCGGCCACGCAGGGGCGTTCCTTCTGGGTTCTCGACGACCTCTCCGTGCTCCATCAATTGATGGACGCGAACACGGCGAACATGGAGACGCGCCTCTTCAAACCCGAAGACCCCTACCGCATGCAGGGCGGCGGCGGCGCGCCGCTTCCCCCGACGGCGACCATCGGCAGCAATCCGCCGAACGGCGCGGTCGTCTATTACTATCTCAAAAACAGACCGGCCACTGATGTCGTGCTTGAATTCCTCGACGCCAACGGCAAGACGATTCGCACGTTTACCGCGAAAGCGCCCGCGCCGCAGCCCTCTCCCGTGCCCGGCAGCGCGCCCGTGCAGACGCCGCCCGAACAGCCGCAAGCCGCTTCGGGCGAAGAATCGTCGTTTTTCGCGGGCGGCGGTCGCGCCGCGCCGCGCGTGACCACGGACGCCGGGCTGAACCGTTTCATCTGGGACATGCGTCACCCTGACGCCGTGCGTTTCCCCGGCATGATCATGTGGGCGGGCAGCGTGACGGGGCCGCGCATCGTGCCCGGTCGTTATCAGGTCAAACTCACCGCCGACGGCAAGACCTACACCGAAACTTTCGACGTGCGCAAAGACCCGCGCCTCTCGACCACCGATGCGGACTTCGCCAAACAACTCGACTTGCAGTTGAAGATTCGAGACAAACTGACCGAGACGCACAACGCGATCATCTCGATCCGCGAAGCGCGCGCGCAGGTCAACGAACTGCTCAAACGCGTGCAGGGTCAGCCGAACTTCAAAGCGATCTCGGACGCGGCGACATCTCTGAACGGTAAAATGACCGCCGTCGAAGAGGAGTTGTACCAGACGAAGAACCAGAGCAGCCAAGACCCGCTCAACTACCCGATCCGTCTGAACAACAAGCTGGCCGCGCTCGGCGGCGTCGTCTCAAGCGCGGACAGCGCGCCCACCGAACAGGCTTACGCGGTTTACGCAGACCTGACCGGGAAGATCAACGCGCAGCTACAAAAACTCGACGCGGTGATGAAGACCGATCTTCCGGCCTTCAACGCGCTCGTGCGCGAGCAAAACATCCCCGCCGTGATCGTCAAGCCGCCCGTGCCGCTGGGGAGCAGGCTCTAGAAGCCACATGACAATTTTCAAACTGAGCAGTGAAGTCGAATCGGCAGTGGGCGCAGGCCGCCCCGTCGTCGCGCTCGAATCAACGGTCATCGCACACGGTCTGCCGCATCCCGCGAATCTCGAAACCGCGCGGCGGCTCGAACAGATCGTGCGCGAAGAGGGCGCGACGCCCGCCACCATCGCCATCCTCGGCGGTAAATTTTGCGTTGGGCTTGACGACGCTCAACTCGAACACATCGCCACGAGCGGCAACGTGAAAAAGATCAGTCGCCGCGATCTGCCCGTCGCCGCCGCGCGCCTCTGGGACGGGGCGACGACCGTGGCCTCGACGATCTGGATCGCGGAACGGGCGGGGATCAACGTCTTCGCCACGGGCGGCATCGGCGGCGTGCATCGCGGCCAGTTGCCCGACGTTTCCGCCGATTTGCCGGAGCTTGCGCGCGCCGCGCGCCTCGTCGTCGTCTGCTCCGGCGCGAAGATCGTCCTCGATCTCCCGGCCACGCGCGAGTGGCTGGAAACTTACGGCATCACCGTCGTCGGCTACGGCTGCGACGAGTTGCCAGCCTTCTACGTGCGCCGCAGCGGCCTGCCCGTGGACGTGCGCGCGGACACGCCAGAAGAGGTGGGCGCGATAGCCCGCGCGCAGTTTGAACTTGAGAAAGAGGGCGCGCTGCTCGTCTGCGTGCCTGTGCCCGCGGCGAGCGAGGTCGCCGCAGACGTGCTCGACGAGACGTTGGAAACGGCTCTCGCCGAAGCGGAGCGCGAAGCGATCAATGGCCGCGAACTGACGCCGTTCCTTCTCTCGCGCATGTCCCGGCAGAGCGGCGGCGCGACGCTCGACGCCAACATCGCCCTACTCCAACAGAACGCGCGCGTCGCCGCGCAGATCGCCAGAGTCGTCAGTGGTCGGTAGCCGGTTGTCCGTCGTTCTTGGTTCGCGGTCGCTCGATTTCACCTCCGGCAACTTGCTTCATGCAGCACAAGCAACTGACCACTGACGACTTTTATTTATTATGATTGCCACTGAAGAGAAGAAACGCGCGGCGAAGATCATCAGCCGGCTCAAGCGCGCGTACCCGGACGCGCGTTGCTCGCTGAATTATTCGACGCCGCTTGAGTTATTGATCGCGACGATCCTTTCGGCGCAGTGTACGGACGAGCGGGTCAACCTCGTGACGCTTGAGTTGTTCGCGAAATACCGGAGCGCGGAGGATTACGTGCGCGCCGCGCCCGCCGAACTTGAGCGCGCCATTCATTCGACGGGATTTTTTCGCAACAAGGCGAAGGCGATTCAGGGCGCGTGCCGGATGATCTGCGACGAGCACGGAGGGCGCGTGCCGGAGACGCTCGAAGAGTTGATCGCGCTTCCGGGCGTGGCGCGCAAGACGGCCAACGTCGTGCTCGGCAACGCCTTCCAGATCGCCTCGGGCGTCGTCGTTGACACGCACGTCTCGCGCGTCTCACAGCGTTTGCGCCTGACGACGCACGAACAACCCGAAAAGATCGAGCGCGACCTGATCGATCTAGTGCCGCGCGCAGACTGGATCATCTTCCCGCATCTGCTCATCGCGCACGGTCGCGCCGTCTGCAAAGCCCGCACGCCCCTCTGCGCCGAGTGCCCCGTCGAACCGCTCTGCCCGTCGTCAATGCTAAGGATGAAGGATGAATAACAGAAGCACTCAAGCGGTTGGGCGCATCTCTTGTTTATCCCTCATTTTTGATCCAGTCGCGCGTCATGTCGCACCAGAGCGCGAGACCGCGCCACTCCTGAAAGCGCGCGTAGTGGCGTGCGATTTTGCGGTCGTCGGCGGTGCGGCCTTTGTTGTGGAGGCGTGAGAAGGTGGCGCGCACCCACGAGTCGAGCGCGAGGCAATCGTAGCGACCGAGGAGCTTTAAGAGGTTGTCTGCGGCATACTCGCCGACGCCCTTGACGCGTTTCATCTCGCGTTTAAGTTCGGCGGTCGAAAGCCCGCTCGTCAGCCAACTCTCCACGTCGAGTTCGCCGGAGGCGACGCGCTCCGCCAGTTCCTTGAAATAATTTGCGCGGTAACCGGCGCGCACCACGTCTCGATAAAAACTCTCCGGCTCGGCGGCCATCGCTTCGGGCGTGGGGAACGCGCGGCGGCCATCCTCCGGCGCGGGGCGTCCGAGATGTTTGACCAATCCCTCCACCATCTTCGTCGTCAAAGCCCATGAGCAGTTGGTCGTGCAGATGGTTTTGACCAAATCCTCGTAGACGGTGGGCGAGCGGAGCAGGCGGCCTGCGCCTTCGCCCACGATCCAGCGGAAGTCCGGCTCGGCTTCGACCGCCGCGTAAAAGACGCTCATCTCGTCGTCGAGCCGGAACATGTGGCGCACGTCGCGCGTGATTCGGGCAACGTCGCGCTTGCCGAGTTTGCGGCGCGCGGCAGTGTTGACCGAGAGCGCGTCGCTGGTGGCGGAGATGCGGACGGTAACGGGCGCGCTCTGGCCGTCGAGAGCGAGGACGCGCGTGATGCTCCAACCGGCTTCGTCGAATTCGAAGGGCAGGAGCGTGCGCCAGCCGTGGCTCATGGCGGTGCGTTTGAAGTTGAAGGCGGGCGGAACTGGAATTGAGATTTGCACGGAGTATTCAGGCGTTCCTCGGCAGAGTGTTCGGAGCGGGGGAGAGTTTAGCAAATCGTGCGGAGCGCGTCGCCCATCGCAGGCGTAGTCGCGGAGGGAGGAATCGAACCTCCGTCGCCCGATTATCGGTCGGGTGCTGCTGCCATTGAGCTACTCCGCGCGAAACTCTGGTTGACCCGACGGGGCTCAAACCCGCACCTCGCAGATTAAAAGTCTGCCGCTCTGTCGCTCGAGCTCCGGGTCAACATCAAATCGAGGGCGGGAAGGCGCGCCGCCACGGCCTTAGCGGTCGGGGGCGGCGCGCCTTTG